>DRPO01000630.1 GCA_011330835.1 Gammaproteobacteria bacterium
CTTGGAGCGCTCCAGCCGTTGGGAACAGTTTTGGGCAAAGATCAGTCAATATGGGACGGTATGTTGAACTTAACATCATACCGTAGCTACACCCTCCGAGCGAATGTTGATAAGTGGGTGGGATCTCGGATTCTATCAAATCGGAGACACCCATTTAATGGGGCATCGATCCGAGGGGGGTTCCGTGGCCGCGACTAGCGGAGACAAATTCACTGCTGCCTTGCGCCGATCGCTTGGACTGCGGTCAGCGCGGCTTCGTGAAGCGCCTGTGGCGTGAGCGACTGAAGCTCGATAACGAGCGCGGCTTCGGCGCGGTTCTTGCGGATTGCTCGCGAGTAGGCCGGGTCGTAGTGAACTTCCAGCAGGTTGGCGACAAAGTCGCGCCATGCGCCGTGGTCGATCATGTCGAGCCATGTTTCAACCTGTTTGGCGCCGTGCCGGAATCTCAGGGCGCTGATCTTTTCCTTGAGCGCGTCGGGCTGGCGCAGGAAATGGTCGTATTGCCCCAGCAGGTATTCCACCCGCGAGGCCCGGGGCGCGCGCAGTTCGATGGTTTGGGCCTGGCCCATTTGCTTCCAGAGCGCGGCGGGGCAGTGGAGGTTGCCGATTTTGTTGCTTTCGGCTTCGATCCAGACGGGGCGCTCGGGATTGAGTTGGCGGATGGTTCGCGCGAGCAGGGATTCGAAGTATTTCTGGGCGGGTTGCGGGCCTTCGGGGTCGGGGCCGAGCAGGGAGCCGCGATGCCGGGCCAGTCCTTCGAGGTCGATGATTTGTTCTCCCGCCTGTTGCAGCGCCTTGAGGAAGTCGGTCTTGGCGGTGCCGGTCAGTCCGGAGACGACGATCAGCCGCAGTTTGGGCGGGATGGTTTCCAGCGTTTCGATGACTTGTTTGCGGTATTGCTTGTAGCCGCCTTCGATGACGGTGGTGGGCCAGCCGATGCGGGCGAGGATGGTGGCGAGGCTCATCGAGCGCTGGCCGCCGCGCCAGCAGTAGACCAGTGGCCGGTAGTCGCGGGGCTTGTCGATGAAGTGTTCGCGCACGGCTTTGGCGATGTTGGCGGCGACCAGCGCGGCGCCGAGTTTGCGGGCCTGGAAGGGGCTTTGCTGTTTGTATATTGTGCCGACTTGCGCGCGTTCTTCGTTGTCCAGCACGGGCAGGTTGATGGCGCCGGGGACGTGGTCTTCGGCGAATTCGGCGGGCGAGCGCACGTCGATGATTTCCGTGAAGGCGTGGAAATCGGGACGCGCGTTGCTGGCGATCGGGGCGGACATGGCGGGTCAGGCGGGTTGGCGCATGATGTCTCGCGCTTCGCTGGCGCTGAGGATCTTCCACGGCAGCGGGATGATGCCGCCGACCCGGCGGCGGTATTCGGCGTATCCGTCGCCATATTCGGCGATCAATTTGTTTTCTTCCAGGCGCGAGCCGATCAGGAAATAGAGCGTGACCAGGAGGCAGGAGATCAGCCAGGCGCTGTTCATGTCGCGGGTCCAGATCAGCAGCAGGCCGAAGAAATACCAGGGATGGCGCACGAAGCGGTGCAGCGGCGAGATGACCAGCGGTTCGTCGGCGGAGCCGATGTGACCGTCCTGGTTGGCGCGCAGGCCGAGGAAGGTCGCGCCGTCATAATATCGGGTGCTGTACAGAAATCCGGCCACGCCGGCCAGCGCCAGCAGGTTCATCAGCCATTGGCCGAGGCCGCGCCATTGCCAGAGCATTTCTCCCGGTTGACGCCAGATCAGCATGAGCGCGGGGAGCAGGGCCGCCAGCGCGACCAGGTTGAAAAACAGCCGGTAGCGGGGAAACAGGGCGGGGAAACGCTGTTGGGCAAAGCGTTTGGCGCGATGACTGGCCAGCAGGCTGTGCAGCGCAAAATAGGCCAGCCATGCCGCGATCAGCGGTATCTGTTCCAAAAGGCGTTCCTCTTCGTCCGGCGGGAATCGCGGTGTAGTGGGTGAGGTTGCAGATTTTAGCATGCTTTGGGTGGCGGAGATCCAAGCTGCGTTTATACCTCTTGCGTTCAAGAATACCCCATTTAGGGTGTGTAGGTTTTCGTCGAGAGCAAGGCGAAAAAACGCAGCCATGGTGGAGCTCCGTCAAGGTTTTACAACGCAGCTATCGGCGGAAAGATGGGCGGCCTGAACGAGGTATTCCCGGGCGCGAGAAGTACAGGCGCTATTCGGCTCACAATCAATGCGCTTTATGAGCCGAATAAGGAGGGTATTCGGCTCATGAAGGGGCAAATGCACAGGATTGATCGTCAGATTCATGCAAATCAATAGTTCAACTTCAGATTTGCATGGAGCGCCAGCATCTTGCTGGCCAGGGAGCCTGGGTAATTTCCCGAGGTTGTCGCTGTTCGGTCAGTGGGGCAATGTGAGAGCCCCAAAACATGACGAGGCCCTATTTGCCTGCCGCTTCTTCGAATGGATCCCGGCGTTCGCCGGGATGACATCTCCGGGCGTCCGGGATTCCGGCCAGGGAGCGTTTGGTTGGTGGTATGGGGCGCTTCGTCCAGCAGGGAATTCGCGGTATAGTTGAACCGGTTGCTGATTTGGCACGCTTTCAGGAGGCGTCGTTGCAAGCCGCGTTCAAACGATTCATGGGGCTGTTGCTGTTGTTCGTCACGCTCGGACTGACGTCCTGCGGCGCGCTGGTCAATCTTTTTCAAGGCGGCTAGATGACGGCGCAACGAGTTCACCGCAAACCGGTTCCGCCGCCGAATCTCAAGGGGTTGTTGCTGGCGCTGTTTGGCATGGCGCTGTTGCCCACCGCTGTTTTGTCGCTGCTTGGCGGTCGGTTGTCCCCGTTATTCCTGTCGATTTTCGCCTTTTTGCTGTTGATCGCCGCGTCCTGGCTGACGCGGCGCGGCATCGAGCAGCAGCGCGAGCATGAACGGCGCGCCTTGGCCGCCCATCCCCGTCCGCTGAAAAAGAGCGCTCTGGCGTTGACCGCGCTGGCCGCGTTGCTGATCAGTTGGGGGCTCGATGGCTATGGTTTGTTGATGGGGCTGGTGTTCGCCGCGTTCGCTGCTTTGGGCTATTTTCTGTTCTATGGCCTCGATCCCTCGGGTGAGAAGATCAGCGAGCGTCTGGGCGGCTACACCACCGCCGAGCTGGTCGAAATCATTCGTGAGGCGGAGGCGAAGATCATTGATATCGAGCGCCAGCGCCTGAAGCTGGGCGAGGGCGAGTTGAACGAGCGACTGGACCGGATTACCGAGGTCGCCCGCGATGTGCTGCGGACGCTGGAGCAAAAGCCCCGGGAACTTCGTCGCGCCCGGCGCTTTCTGAATGTCTATCTGGACGGGGCGCAGCGCGTGGTTGGCGACTACGCCCGCGTTCATGACAAGGCCGACGCCGATTTTCTGGATCAGAATTTTCGCGATGTGCTGGCGACGATCGAGGATACCTTTCGCGCCCAGCGGGAAAAGCTGCTGGCCGATGACGTGCTCGACCTGGATATCCAGATCGAGGTGCTGAAAAAACAGCTTGAAGAAGAAACCTGACAAGACACCACCAGGAGACACACCATGGAGACCACCACCGCAACCGGAGAAGCCGAGGCTCTGCGCAGCCTGCCCGAGGTTGGCGCCAAGCTCGTTCCGTATGTGGACGCGGACGCCGACGACAAGACCCGCATCGACGAGATACTGGATGATCTCGATATTTCCGACACGCAATCCATTATCGGCTTCGGCGCGAAGGCGCAGGAGAAGCTGACGGCCATTTCCGACAAGATGCTGGAAGGCGTGCGC
>DRPO01000631.1 GCA_011330835.1 Gammaproteobacteria bacterium
AAATATATTGGTGAAAGTCTTGCATAATCCGTGTGCGGATATTTATGCAACGATTAATAGAAGCGTCAAAAAACAACCTGAAGGAGGCTATTGAGCTAATTTTGAGAGATCGAAGGGGGGATGTTCTTCGTGGTCTGTCGGAAGATGTGATTAAAGATAAAGTTCAGGTTGCATGAAACGCCGTGATCTTGAGCGAAAGCTCAGATTTGCAGGTCGAACCAAGGACAGCCATTTTTCGGGATTCAGCAAGAGCTGGGAGACGAATCAAGCACGGCTTCCGTCCTAAGGCCGGCGAAAAGCGACGTTCAGGGATAGATGTCGCGGGGCGTTTGTCTCGTGACGATTCGCGAGGATGCTAAGAGAACAGTCCTGTTTCAGAGATAGATGGACAGAAACGGCGTTGTTGCCCGAATCTGACGCTTGTTTGTGGTGGTCAGGGCGGATTTTGCCAGAAAATAATTCTCAGCAGTGGTGAAGTTGGCGTGGCGGGCCAGGCGTCTTATCCCGCAACCGGAGGCTTTTGATAGATTCTCCGCGAAGCTCCCATGCCGTGCAGCCAGTTTCGCCCCGTTTCCAACGCCCTGGCCTTGATTCGTTCCCAGTGCCCAGCGGCGAGACGAAAGCGCTTTCCGAAATGTTGCGCGGTTTCCGTCCACTCCGCGCTGTCGAGGTTGAGTCTTTCCAGAATCGGCGCCAAGTCCGGCGGAATTCTTCCCGTCTTGCCTTCCCGAACCTGTCGCCCCGTCCAGTCGATCAGTTGCAGGTAGTCCTTGAGCTTGATGTTGGCGATGATGGCGGCATGGGGATGAGGAGGTTCCTCTACTCCCGACGCCGTGTTGACCGGGTTGAGTGATTGATCCGAAAGCTCGTTGTCTTGCGCGGTCATTTGTTCCAGTCGCTGCTGAACGCTCGTAAATTCGGACTCTTCCGGGGTTTGAGCTATCCCCGCCCGAATCGGGTTGAGATCGACATAGGCCATGCAGGCCAGCACCGCGCCTTCGTCCAATAGCGCCTGGGTCTTGAAGCGCCCTTCCCAGAACCGGCCCTTGGCCCCATCCTCGCGGTTGGCCTTGCGGGCGATGTACTCGTTGAGAAATCGCATCAGCCAGCTCAGATCGCAGAGCCGCTACCGGTACAGCGCAATGCGCTCCGCATTGCCCGCCAGTTCGCTGACGAAAGATTCAAAGCAATCCGCTTCCTGCGGCGCTTCGGGATTCTGATGAACCGCCAGGCGGGGCGGGCAAAGCCTCAGCCAGCGTCGGGCGACCTCCTCATCCGACCACTGGGCGGCGCGATCCACATCCATGAACAACACCACATGATAGTGATTGGACATCACCGCGTAGGCGTAGACATCGGCGGCGAAGAGTTCGCCCAGGATCAACAGGCGCTCACGGATCCACTCGCGGCGATGGTCGTAGTTGATTCCGGAGTAGGCGTCCTCACCGCACAGAAAGGCGCGGCGCACGCAGCGGGTGGTGCAGTGGTAGAAGCCGGAGGTGGATTTGTCGATGATGCGTTTGCGGGCGATGGTCATGGCGGC
>DRPO01000632.1 GCA_011330835.1 Gammaproteobacteria bacterium
GAATTCGATTCGGAAGACGCCGCCCGGGAATGGGCGAATCAGGATCCCTACATCGAGGCGGGCGTCTATCGCTCAGTAACCATCAAGCCATTCCTTCAGGTTCTTCCCTGAGCGCCACCCGATTTTTTCAAAAGGAGATTTCAATGCTTGAATGCAAGACCATTCTGGCCGGCGTTCTGCTGGCGTCACTCACCACCCTGGCGAGCGCCGAACAGGCCGCCAAAAAGGATCAACTGATCGCCACCGTCAACGGCGTCAAGATCACCACTTCCGACATGAACACGTTTTTCAGTTCGCAACCGGCCAGCGAGCGCCCCAGAACGCCCCAGGGCGCCGTGGCGGAACTCATCAACCGCGAACTGCTGAAACAGGAAGCGCTAAAGCAAAAGCTCGACAAGGAAGAGAGCTTCAAGAAAATGCTCGACGCCCAACGCACCAACCTGCTGGTCAACGCCCTGCTGGCGAAACGCATCAAGGATATCGACCTGAGCGACAAGGCGCTGAAAAAGGAATATGACGAAAAGATCAAGAAGGCGGATCTGACGGAATACAAGGCTCGCCACATCCTCGTCAAGGACAAGAAAGCCGCCGAAGACATCATCAAGCAACTCAAGGATGGCGCCGACTTCCAGAAACTCGCCAAGGAAAAATCAACCGGCCCCTCGGCCAACAGCGGCGGCGACCTGGGCTGGTTCTCGGCGGCGACCATGGTGCCCGAATTCAGCGCCGCGCTGAAAAAGATGAAAAAAGGCCAGTTCAGCGAAACCCCCGTAAAAACCCAGTTCGGCTGGCACGTCATCCTGCTCGAAGACAGCCGAAAGCGCGAAGCCCCTCCTTTCGACAAGGTCAAGCCTCAACTCAAGCAAAGCCTGACCAGCAAGGCCATACACGCCTACATCGACCAATTGACCCGCAAGGCCGATATCAAGATCAATACCGAGAAAGAGAAGAAATAGCCAATTCGGGCCAAAGTCCCGCGCTTTCGTCATTCCGGGCTGAGTGGAGCGAAGACCCGGAATCCAGACCGTGGCGCCGGATTCCCGCCTTCGCGGGAATGACGATAGGGGAAGCTCCCCTTTTCCTCGGGCGCTGGCGCGAGACAAGGCCACGGTCGCCCCGAAACTGGCCTACCGGGAAACAACAGAACCTGCGCGGAACAAGCAACGCCCTTTGCCGGCGGGACGCCGGCGCTCCCAGGGGGGCAATAGAATCGCCGTAGTCCCACTTCCGTCATTCCGGGCTGAGTGGAGCGAAGACCCGGAATCCAGACCGTGGCGCTGGATTCCCGCCTTCGCGGGAATGACGACAGGGAAGCTCCCCTTCTCCTCGGGCGCTGGCGCGAGACAAGGCCACGGCCACCCCGAAACTGGCCTACCGGGAAACAACAGAACCTGCGCGGAACAAGCAACGCCCCTTGCCGGCGGGACGCCGGCGCTCCCAGATCAGTTGACAACCACTTTCAGGGAATCCGTCTGTACGTGGTTGACTTGCTGGAATAGCTGCTCCCGGTCATCCTCGTGAATATGTGTGTACTTGACGCCGATTTCCCAGAGCCCCTTCCCTCCGACGGGTTCACGGCGCGTTACGGTAGCGATGACATAGACCACCATTCTTGATGGGAACAGCCGCATCGTTATTTCCAGCTGGTCCCCGACGGCATAGTCCGCGCGGGAATTGAAGCTGAGGCCGCTCGCGCTCAGGCTGACGTCGTGATCCGGCGTCATCGGCAACGGGGACTGGTCGCTCGAGGTGTAACTGGCCAGCGCCTGGATCTTGTCCTCGAGGTACTCGATATACGAGGCCACTTCGGGATAGCGGCGCTCGATGCTCAACAGGCTGGGACGCTTTTTCGCCCTTTCATGAATAAAGCGGTTTGAAATGCCCGTTTCCCGAATACGGCGCTCGAAAAGTTCGTTTGGGCTGACGCGCCCGGGTTCTATTTTCCTGGCGATCAGCGCGACCTTGTCGTTGACGCGGTAGTAGCTGCGTTTGTTCGAATCGGTCATCCCGCTCCTCCCATGGTTTTGTTATCCGCATGCCCCAATTTGTCTTTCTGCTCGAAGACGGTGTCCGCGTCATCCAGCGCGGTATCGATATTGATCTCTATTCTGCGATTTCGCGCGCGGTTGGCGGGACTGGTGTTGGGCACAATCGGTTTCGAATCGGCAAAGGCCCGAATCTGGATGCGACTCTGATCCTTCAGCCCATGATGCGTGATGTGATGCACCACGCTGGCGGCGCGCGCGGCCGACAACACCCAGTTGGATGGAAACTGCCGGGTCCGGATGGGAATATTGTCGGTATGTCCCGAGACGATGATCTTGCCGGGGCTGTCGTTGAGCACCTGGGCGATCTTCGTGAGGACGGGGCCGAATTCGGGCTGCAACCGGGCGCTGCCCGAACCGAACGATCCGCGTTCGTTGATGCGCACCAGCAGGCGCTCATCCTCGACCAGGATTTCCAGCAGGCCCTCCTCGATTTCCTCGTCCAGGCGGTCGATCATTCTCATGACGATCTCCTTGACCGACTCGGAATCGGAGTTGAGGCGCTCCGGATTCTGGCGCACATGGTCGATGGTTTTCTGCTGAACGACCTTGATGACTGTCGGCTGCGGTTTTCCAGGCGTATACTCCTTGGTAATCAGGCTTGTCCCCAGGGGCGGATCCATCGCCTCGATCTGGCGCTGGACGCCAAAAGCCATTTTGACCGAACCGGCGACCTGTCTGAATTTCTGCGCATCCATTTCGGAAAACGACAGCAGC
>DRPO01000633.1 GCA_011330835.1 Gammaproteobacteria bacterium
CGCAACAGCCGGTAGCGTCCCAGCAGCGAATAGAGCGCGCCGCCGGGGCAGCGGTAGCGGCAGAAACCCCGCCGCGCGACCAGCAGGTCGAACAGAAACGTCAGCGCCACCATGGCTGCGAGAATATACGCAACGATTAATATATTCCTTCCAGCCGGTAGTGTGCTGCTTCATGAAATCCCAGTCGATCACGTCCTTGTGCTCCTTGAGCAGGGCGTGCGCCAGAGAGTTGAGGAAGCTGATGTCGCCGTTGAAAATCGGCACATGCACGGTGTTCTTCGGGTTGATGTCTTCATAGCCCATGACTGTGCCGGTGCGGCGCGGATCGGCCACCACGATGGGGATGTCGTTCTTCTTCTTGTGATCCGCTGCGCGCCAGAAGATGGTCGGATGCGATTCGCGGGCGTTGTGCCCGAAATGCATCATCATGTCGCAAAGCTCGATGTCCTCGTAGGCCAGCGGCGGGGTGTTCGAGCCCAGGGTGGCGAAGTAGCCGGTGACCGCCGAGGTCGAGTTGCGGCCCGCCAACAGCGCGATGCCGCCAATGTTCTATCCCGCTGATCAGGTCAGGATTCAGGTGTATAATGGTAGGACTGTTTCGGGACCAGGTTTGAGTGTCATGAAGCGCCTTGCCGGTGTGATTTTCTTTGTCGCGCTGATAACCGCTTGCAGCGGGGGACTTGACAATGTTGCTGGCCAAGGCGAGTCGGACGCCGGGGAGGGTGGCGATGCTTCCCGTCAGACTGGCGCGGCTCCCGGTGATGTGGGAGGGGCGTTGACTCGACGGCAACTGGCGGGCGTCTGGGTGTTGACCCGCACCGAAATCACCGATCGCACGGGCGAGCTGAGCATTTTCGAATCGGGCGAGAGCGGTTTCGAGGGGGAGCTGGAGCTCAAGGCCGATGGCGGTTTTTCGCAACGCACGCAGTTGCCCATCGATGATCAGCCGGTCGAACGGGTTGGTAGTTTCGAGGTTCGCGACGACCGTTCACTGCACATAATCTTTTCCGATTGCGACTATGATAGTCCCATCAGCTTTACCCGGACGGACCAGGGCAGGCAATTGATCCTGACCATGCCCGAAGGCGCCTGTGAACAGGACAGGGAACAAACCGATACCTGGCGGAGCGATTCGTAGACACGGGTTGCGAGAGGATCATCCACAGTTGCTCGACCGCCTGCGATCGGGAACGCATCCAACGCCTTACGCTTTTCCAGGGACTGTCCAGGATCCTGGTCGAGGCAATGGATTCCCGCGTTCGCGGGAATGACAGCGAGTGGCATACCCTCCCGTCATTCCGGGTTGAGCATTGTAGGACCTGATAAGCCAAAGGCGCATCAGGCATTGCTGACGGCAACCTCACCGCCTGATGCGCTTTCGTTTTATACCTCTTGCGATTGAGAATACCCCATTCAGGGCGCGCGGATTTTCGTCGAGAGCAAGGCGCAAAAACGCAGGCATAGTGGGGCTGCGTCAAGTTTTTGCAACGCAGCTATCGGCGAAAAGATGCGCATCCTGAATGGGGTATTCTGTATAGTATTTGTTTCCGCGTTGATGGTGGGGCGTCGGTATCCGCCGGCGCTTCCCGCCTACCCCGCCTGATCCATTTCGTCGATAAACCGGTTGGCTTCTTCGATCGACGCCTCCATTTCCTGGATCAGGCTGGCAACATCCGCCTCGATGGAGACCGTGTGCGAGTCGAGCGAGGAGATCGCTTGCATGTTCAGGTCGTGCTTCAGGAACAGCACCTGATCGCGAAACACATCCAGCACGGGCTTGGTCTTGGCTTCGGCGCGCCGCATGGCGTCGATCAGTCGGGCCGCCCTGAGCTTTGTTTCTTCGAGCTGACGTTCACTGCGCGCGCGCAGCGACGGGTCGTGGTATTGCGCCAGTTCTTCCTTCCACTGTTTCATCAGCGCGTTGGCCGCGCTTTCCACATGGTTGATTTTCCGGTGGATCGTCTTGACCGCGTCCTCGCTCCTCTGGAAAGCGGCGTTGAGCTGGTTGAATTCCCGTTCCAGGTCGCCGCCATTGAAGTCCGTGACGCTTTTGAATTCCTCCATCGTGGTCTTGAAC
>DRPO01000634.1 GCA_011330835.1 Gammaproteobacteria bacterium
GATCAGGGGCTTGATAATGGAGTTCATCGTCTGCTTGCGTACTGCATGAGACGGGAAGAATAGCAGATAGGCGGCCTGTGTTGCAGGGATACCGGCGTTTGGGCGAACCTGCTATTCTGGAATCCGGGATTTCGTTCATGGAATACGAGCGCGTTGCCAAAGAGAGGCCGAAAACACAATGAAATGGTTGAGAGAACTGCCGGTGTTGCCGTTGGCGGTGGTTGCGATTTTGATGGCCATTGCGCCGATTCAGCCCAAACCGCATCTGGTCGAGAAGTTGACGATGCTGATGAATGGCGAACTGGTCCGGCCGCTGGATATTTTTGACCTTTTCCTTCACGGCGCGCCCATCGCGCTGCTGATCATCAAGCTGTTTTTTCTCAAGAACGCCATGACGCGGTAACATCGCCATGAGCGAACATTTTTTTCGCAGCAGTGGCTACCTGGCCGACAGCCGCCTGGCCAGCAGCGATGGCGGGTCGTTCTCGGTGGACGAGCTGCCGCCGTTTCTGCGCACCTTGCTGGTCACCGATGGCACGGTGACGAAAAGTCTCGAAGCCTGGTTCTGGGAGCCGGTGGTGGTGACGCCGCGACAACAGCAGCGGGTGTTGCTGGACGAGCCGCTGGAGACCTTGTCCGCCCGCGCGGGCGACGAGGCGCTGCGGCGCGAGGTTTGCCTGACGGGAAAAAACAGCGGTCGCGATTACGCCTGCGCGCGCTCGTTGCTGCGCTTGTCGGCGCTGCCCGAGGGCATGCGCAAGGGCATGCTGGAGGGCCGGATCGGCATTGGCGAGTTGCTGCGTGAGCAGGGGGTGGAAACGTACCGTGAAATCATCCGGCTGGATTACCTGCGGCGCGGGCGCCATGAAGACGCCCTGCTGGATCGGCTGGACGATGATCTGGTTTCGCGGTCCTATCGTATCCAGGTGAGTGGCGAGCCGGCGATTCTGGTGACCGAATTTTTCCCGGTTTCCGTGTTCCGATAGAACGTGAGATTTCGATGACTGCCAAATCCAGAGCCCAGAAACGGAAGCCCCGGCGCCAGGCGGAGGTTCACCCGTTGCCGGTCGCGCGAGAGTCGGGATTCGATCTCGATTCGCCGGAGTGGTATCTCAACCGCGAGCTGACCTGGCTGGCGTTCAACCGCCGGGTGTTGCACGAGGCCGAGGATGAGCGCACGCCGTTGCTGGAGCGGGTCAAGTTTCTGGCGATTTTCTCCAGCAATCTCGATGAATTTTTCATGAAGCGGATCGGCGGCCTCAAGCAGCAGATCGCGGCGGGGGGGAAGACGCCGGCAGTGGATGGACGAACACCCGAACAGCAGGTCGCGGATTGCCTGGAAGTGATCGCCGAACATCGCCAGGTCTGGAAGCGGGTCTATGGAGAAGTGTTTGCCGAGCTTGCCGCTCACGGAATCCACCTGCGCCGCTACAAGGACCTCAAGGCCGCGCAGAAAAAGGCCATGCGCCAGTATTTTGTCGACAATGTCTTTCCCTTGTTGACGCCCCTGGCGATCGATCCGGGGCACCCGTTTCCGTTTATTTCCAACCTGGCGCTGAATCTGCTGGTGACCGTGCGTTATCCCAAGGGCGCGGCGGACCACCTGGCGCGCGTCAAGGTGCCGGTCAACAGCGAGGTGTCGCCGCGTTTCATTCGCATCGATGGCGAGGAGGACGACTACGCTTTTCTTGCGGTCGAGGATCTGATTTCCAACAATCTGGATCTGCTGTTTCCCGGCATGGAAATCGTCTCCAACCAGCTTTTCCGCGTGACCCGCAACGCAAACGTGGAGCTGGACGAGGAGCAGGCCGACGATTTGCTGGAAATGATTCAGGCCGAATTGCGGGAACGCCATTTCGCCCCCATCGTGCGCCTGGAAGTGACGCCGGACATGGATCCGGTGCATCGCGGCATGCTGGCCGCCGAACTGGGCCTCGACGAGGAAACCGATGTCTTCGAATCGGCGGGGCTGTTCTCCGGTCGGGATCTGTTCGAGATCGCCGCCCTGAACATCCAGTCGTTGCGCTATCCCGTCCACAAGGCCATCGACCATCCCCGGCTGGCCTACGACAAACGCAACATTTTCCATATTATCCGCAATGAAGGATCGCTGTTGTTGCAGCACCCTTACGAATCCTTCAATACCACTGTCGAGCGTTTTCTGGCCACCGCCGCGCATGATCCCAAGGTGCTGGCGATCAAGATGACGCTGTACCGGACCGCGAAAAACAGCAAGGTGGTCGATCTGCTGGTGGCGGCCGCGCGCAATGGCAAGCAGGTCGCCGTGCTGGTGGAGCTCAAGGCGCGTTTCGACGAGGCCGCGAATATCGGCTGGGCGCGACGGCTGGAAGAGGCGGGCATTCATGTCACCTACGGCGTGGTCGGGTTGAAAACGCATACCAAGGTCATCCTGGTCGTGCGCAAGGATTACAGCGGGCTGCGGCGCTACGTGCATGTCGGCACCGGCAACTACCATTCCGGAACCGCTCGCCAGTATGTCGATCTGGGACTTTTGACCTGCGACCCGGTGATCGCTCAGGACGTCACCGAATTGTTCAATTATCTGACGGGTTATTCACCGCCGCCGCGTTATCGCAAGATCCTGGCCGCGCCCAATGCGCTGAAAAAACCGATTCTCGAAAAAATCGATCGGGAAATCGAACACTGCGCAAAAGGCAATCCCGGCCTGATCCAGTTCAAGACCAACGCGCTGGAAGACGCGGACATCACCCGCGCGCTGTACAAGGCCAGCATGGCCGGCGTCAGGGTCGAACTGATCGTGCGCGACACTTGCCGATTGCGCCCCGGCATTCCCGGTCTCAGCGACAATATCTGCGTCGTCAGCATCGTTGGCCGGTTCCTGGAGCATGCGCGAATATTCTATTTTCACAACAACGGCGACGAGGAATATTACATCGGCTCC
>DRPO01000635.1 GCA_011330835.1 Gammaproteobacteria bacterium
TACTGCGACAAGGGCTTCACGCGGGAACTGCGTTACCTGCGCTGGAAATACGGCTATCTGCCCCGACCGCTGCGCTGGGCGGAATACCTGTTGCGCATCAAGACCGGCGGCTCCTGGAAACACATGCCCATGCCCAAGCCCGGCGATCCCATCGGCGCGCTGAAAGACGTGCTGGCGGATTGCGACTGACTCGACCTGGTCTGAATTTCCGGCCTGGATCTTGTTGCTAACTCCCGGGCTTGTCCCCCATGTCGACGGTGCAGCGCGCGCCGGCGGGAATGCTTTGGTCCGGATTGTCCAGCTCAAGCGTGACGCGGAAGGTGTTGCTGGCGGCGTCCAAGGTCTTGTCGATGATAATAATCCGGGCTTCCCTGGGTTCGAAGCCGGGAAGCTCGGGGGTGACCTCGACCTTTTCGCCCTTTTCGAAACGGTTGAAATATTTCGCCGGCGCGATGACTTCGACCCGCAGGGGGTCGACCTTGGCGATTCTGAGAATCGGCTGATCCTGGATGCGGTTGCCGGGCGACAGGTAGCGCTCGGTCACGATGCCGTCGATCGGACTGCGCAGGATGCGCTGGTTGAGCCGGGCTCGGGCCAGTTTCAGCTCCTGTTTGGACTGGCTGAGATTTTCGCGCGCCTGGTCCAGCTGGGTTCGCGCCAGAATTTCCTCGGTGACCGCCTTGTCGAGATCCTGCTTGGAGATCAGCTTTTTCCTGAACAGCAGCACCGCGCGGTTTTTCTCGCGCTTGGCGTGCTCGGCGGCGGCGACCGCCGACTGGATTTCGCTGATGTCATTGACGCGCAACGCGGCCAGATCCACGGTCTTTCGCTCCACTTCCGCCGCCAGTCGGGCCACGATCTGGCCTTTCTTGACGGCGTCTCCGCGTTCGACCGAGACTGCATCGAGAATGCCGGTCACGGGGCTGCCCAGTTCGACGGTGGCGGTCGGCTCAATGACGCAGGGCAGGGATTCCGCCCACGCAGGGTTGCCGCCCCAGGCCGCGATCAGCGCAATGACCAGAACGGTGAATGATTTTCCACGGGTATCCATTGGCAATGTAGCCTCTTCCCTGATGATAGTCGGGTTCAATATCAATAGTTGCAAAAGTACTCGCGCCCTGTATCCCGGTATGCGGTTTTCTCCCTCACCCTAACCCTCTCCCCCAAAGGGGAGAGGGAATTATTGGGAGCGCCACCGTGACTGCGAGAAGTATAGTCCGATAGCGAACCTTGCTGGCGCAAGGCGGCGACAATCAACATGCGAAGAGCGTTGTCGAATTTGGCCTGTCTTCCGATAACCTGCCGCTGACCCCGGATCAGTGGAATCCCCGGGCCCGCGAGCAAGGGATCTCTCGCGGCGGCGTCAATGGATTGTCTCCCTCCGCTGATTCGTCCACTTGCTCTGTCGGTTTCTTGTCGGTGTCGCGATGGCGCTCTCTAACCTGTTAAATTTTATGACTATTAATTCATGTCCGGTTCTGGCATGCGGTTTGCTTGATAGGTGGGGCAATCTGTTTTCTGAACGTTAAAGGATCTGGACATGAACAAACTGGTCATCGGCCTTGGCGCCCTGGTGCTTATTCTTGCGACGGCTCTGGTCACGGTGCTCGCCACCGGGATGATGAACAAGGGCGGCGCGGCTCCCGAAGTTCAGGAAGTCAAGGAGAAGCCCAATCCGTTCGCCGAGGCCAAGTATAAGGAGTTGAAACCCGAATTCATCGTCAATTTTGGCCCCAAGGCGAGGCCCGCCTATCTGATGATCGATGTGTCGGTGTCCTCGAAGGATGAGGAGGCTTTGAAGGCGCTGGATCAGCATATGCCGGTGGTGCGGGATCGGTTGCTGTCGTTGTTCGCGGATCAAAAGGCGGCGGAGCTGCAAACCTCGGAGGCCAAGGAGAAGTTGCGCGAACAGGCGCTGGCCTGCATCCAGGAGGTGATGACGGAGCGCTATGGCTCCAAGGGCGTCGACGAAGTTTTCTTCACGCGTTTTGTCATGCAGTGATCGACGATGTCTGAAGAAGAGATTCTGACGCAGGATGAGAAGGATACGCTGCTCAAGGGCGTGTCCGGGGAATCGGAGGGCGCGGACGCGACGCCGGGAGACGGCGAGGTCAGGCCCTACGATTTCAAGCATCCGGCGCACAAGCTCAAGGCGCATCTGCCGTTGCTGGAGGTCGCCAATCACCGGTTCGCGGAGGCGTTTTCCGCCGAGTTGTCGACCTTGTTGCGCCAGACCATCAAGGTGGAGCTGAGCAGTTTTTCGATGCTCAAGCACGAGGAATACAGCCACAGCCTGGAAACCGGGGCGAGCATCAACCGCGTCAAGCTGTCGCCGTTGCCGGGAACCTCGCTGATGTGCCTGGACCCGAGTCTGATCTTCACCATGGTCGATCGTTTTTTTGGAGGCTCCGGCGCCATGCCGGAGTCTACCCCGGTTAGGCCTTTCACCGACACCGAGCGACGGCTGATCGATCACGCGATCGACGCGGCCTTCAAGTGCCTGTCGGAGGCGTGGGCGGCGATTTTCAATATCAATCCGGAATTCGTGCGCGCCGAAATCGGTCAGCAGGTGACCAGTCCGGCCAATCCGGCCGAGGTGCTGGTCACCAGCAAGTTCAAGGTCGCGTTTTCGAAAGGCGATGGGGAATTCCATATTGCGATTCCGTATTCCAGCATCGAGCCGGTCAAGCCGCTGTTGCGGGCGATGATCGACAAGCCGGATGAAGACGATATCGAATGGACCCAGCGCTTCGGCGAGATGGTGCTGGACGCCACGCTGGACTTGCGCGGGGTGATTTCGGAAACGCCAATCAACCTCAAGCGGCTGCTGGAATTTCGGGAAGGTGAATTCATTCCCTTGGGACAGCACCAGCAGGCGACGTTCTATGTCGAGAATGTGCCCCTGTTCAAGGCGGTCGTTGGCGCGTCCAACGGCATGATCTCGGCGAAGATAATTTAGGAAAAAATCAGTTTAGGAAAAAGGAACAACCATGTCTGATCAAATGACAGAGAACAACCCGGCCAATGCGCCCGCGGGCGCTGGCGCCCAGAATATACCGTCCGCCTCCGGCAACATGGAGGTGCTCATGGATATTCCGGTCACGCTGTCCATGGAGCTGGGACGGACGCGAGTGAGCATTCGCGACCTGATGAGTTTCAAGAACGGCTCGGTGGTCGAGCTGCGGAAAATGACGGACGAGCCCATGGATGTGCTGGTCAACGGCGCGCTGGTGGCGCGGGGCGAGGCCGTGGTGATCGATGACCGGTTTGGCATTCGCCTGACCGAGGTCGTCAGCCCCATGGACCGGGTCAAGAATCTCTGAGTCGATGATTCGGTTTTCCCGACAATTCGCGTCTCTGTCCGGATGGCTCGCCGTCGTTCCGTCCAGCCTGGCGCTGGCCGCCGAGAAGACGCCGGTCGTGCATCAGAACGTCGCCTATTCCGGCTACTTTCTGAAGATGATCATCAGCATGGCGCTGATCCTGGCCTTGCTCGGCGCGGCGGCGTGGTATGCGCGGCGTTTCGGCTTTGGCGCCATGGCGGGCAAGGGAAACGACCTGCTCAAGGTGAAAGCGATGTTGTCGATGGGCTCCCGGGAGCGGCTGGTGCTTGTTCAGGCGGGCGAGGAGCAATTGTTGCTCAGCGTCGTCCCCGGAGAAATTCGCAAATTGCACCGTTTGAAAACCCGCAAACAGGGCCGTTCGGAGTCTTTCCCGGCGGCTCTTTCGCGCGAATTGGGCGAGGAGGACGCATGAGACTGCGACCA
>DRPO01000636.1 GCA_011330835.1 Gammaproteobacteria bacterium
CTAGGTTACATGTAACCTTTGACGGAGAACGATCATGACCGCCACACCCGAAAAAAACTCTTCCGCCGCAAGAGTCCGGGCGCATCGCGAGCGTCTGCGCGCCCAGGGGCTACGCCCCATTCAGATCTGGGCGCCTGACACGCGTTCGAAGCAATTTGCCGCTGAAGCGCATCGGCAATCGCTGGCTGTCGCCAACGCCTGCCGGGCGGCTGAAGATCAGGACGTCATTGACGCCATTTCGGATCCAGGCAATCAATGAAACGCGGAGAGGTCTGGACCGTTTCCGCTGGCGGTTCCTATGCGGGCAAACCGCGCCCGGCTGTCATCGTCCAGGGCGACCGGTTCGACGCCACCGCGTCGATCACCATTTGTGTATTCACCAGCGATGAAACCGATGCCCCATTTTTTCGATTGCTTGTTGATCCTGATGGCGCCAATGGCCTTGAAAAACCCTCGCGTCTGATGGTGGACAAGATTACAACCGTACCCAAACAAAAACTTGGCAAACGAATTGGCCGCCTTGCGCCTGATGACATGACCCGACTCAATCAAGCCATACTCGTGTTTCTCGGGATTGCCTAAGCTCACCCCGGAACACAGGGCGGCAGGGGCTGGTGGCGTCGCCGAGATGGTTTTTCATGGAGAGGCCCCGTGGAGAAGAGCCGGAATTATCGGTACTTCGGGATGATCCGCGCAATTTCCCCGGTTTTCAGGCTGTTTGACCAACATCTCGATCCGAAAACGTGATCGGCTTACGGAACCTGTTCAAGTTTGTTTGTAATACTCCTCAACATTCGACAACCGACTCAAGGCTCATCTCATGGGATTCAGCGATTCAATGACCAAGGTCCTGGTAGGCCACCGAAAGCTTATCGGCCTGCAGCAAAAGGAAATCGACAGCCTCAAACGGGAATTGCGCGACCTGCGGAAAACCACGGCCCGGCTCGTCGCGCAAAACACAGCCCCCGAACAATGCTTCGAGGAAGATCTCGCCAACATCCAACAGGAACTGAAAGCCCTGCGCAAGGCGAGCGTCGCGAGCGATACCCTGCAAACACTGGAAACCGAAGTCGCCAGGCTGCGGGACGACAACGACCAGATTCGCCGGCGTCAGCGCCGTGACATCGAAGCGCTACGCAATGAATTCCGCAACTTCGAGCAAATGCAATCCGATCTCCAGGCCAGCGGGCCGCGCCCCGCCAACGATCCTCATCATGAATTGCGTGAAATCCGCCAGTCCATCCAGAACCTGAAGGCGCAAAAAGCCAGCGCCGCGGAGGTCTCGTCGCTCGCCTCCTCGGTTGAGCGCCTGAAAAAGGCCAGCGGCATCGCGGCATCCCCGAAGCACCGATACAACCGAACCTGGATCTCGCTGCTCATATTCAACCTGATCGTCATCATCGCCGGCGTGGTCGGGCTCGACCGCGCCTGGCGCTCGCTGCAACAGATCGCCCCCGTCCTGCCATCAGCGCCGATTGGCGTCATCGCCATCGTTCTGCTCAGCGGATTGCTGGCGCTCAACCTGACCGCCACCTCCGCCTGGCGACTGCTAAGCTGGAAGGATAAACACCGGATGTCCTTTTTCAGGCAGATCAGCGGCGCGCGCATGATGAGTCTCGGCGCGGTCTTCATCTCCGCGCTGGCCTGGCTGGCGCGCGCCTCCATAACCTGAATGGGGTATTCTCGCTAACGCGACGTCCGGCGATGCTTGCGCTTTTGCCGTTGTTGTCTGCCAAACCAGGTCGCCAGGCCGGTCAGCGTCAGCGAGAGCAACAACAGAGCGGCCCCATCCATCAGCCAGACGCCGAAGGCGCCGAAGATCCGCCCGCTATGCAGATCCAGCAGGACGCGCTCCACGGGCAAGCCCTGTCCTCGCCAACCGACGGCGATTGCTTGCGCGAGCGCGCCGGGCAGCGTCTTCGCTTCCACGGGGCGACTGTCTCGCGGCGGCGATAGCGCGGGGCTGACCTCGGTAAAATCCTCGTTGATGGCGTACCAGCCATCGACCGCCTTGACGACCAACCGCCCGTCCCCGCCCCGCCACAAGCCCCCCACGCCGGAGACTGTCAATTCATCCACCAGTTCGCCTTTGGCCGTCAGCAGCAGCAGGCGATCCGGCAAGGCGACCAGCACCATTCCCTGAAAACCGGCGGCGCCTTTCAGCGCGCCATCGGGAATGGATCGCGTCAATCGCCGATCGACGAAAAGGCCGTCGCCCATCTGACTGATCCAATGGCCCTCGACACGGTAAGCCGCACTAGGCAAGGGCGAATCCACGCCATACAGCTTCAACAACCAGGATTGGGTCAGATGGCGATCTTTCAGCCGCGGCGACTCGGTGTGGTTGAGCAGAATACCGGTCACCGCCAACACGATAACGAACAACGCAGCCGTCAGCCCGAAATAGCGATGCAGCTTGTGCAGCAGCTTAGTGACTTTTTTTCTCATGAGTCGGCTTCGCGTTTGTCTCGACAGACTGCAGATACAACGCCAGACGAGCGAGTTTTTTCAACGCATTGACCGACAGGGTGGCGCCGGTAATGCCATCGATGGGCCGGTCGAGCGCCAGGTTTCTGTTCAACGCCGCGTCCTCGAACTGGCGGGTGAAAAAAGGCTGAACCACTTCCCAACCCCGGCTCTCGCGAAACGCCAGCACCTTCACCCGGCGAATCCGCCCGTTCTCGATCACGAATCCAACGGTGATCGGCTTCTCCTTGCCGATTTCATCGAGAATCCAGGCGCTGCGACTCCCTCGCCGCCAGTACTTCACGCGCAGGCGCGAGTAGGGATGACCGAGAATGGCCTTGATCCGGGGCTTCAGCTCGGACGACAGCCACAAGACTTTCGCCCTGGGGGGATCGCCATCGAAAACCTCCTTGAGAAATTCCCGATCGGTCTGATAGACGCCCCGGGCGAAGACCGGCAGCGCCAACAGGAAGAGCGTCAGCGCCAGCCACCGGGGCGAATCGTGACAGAGGTTATCCATCGCCAATCAGAACTGGTAACCGATTCCGAGGTTGAAACCGTCGTGGTTCCCGGCCTCGTCGTTCTGACGCTGAATGTCCGCCTTCAACACCACATTCGGGTGGGGCCAGAAATTCACCCCGAGATCGGCCTGTTGCCGGTCGACGCCATCGACGACGCTCCAGCTGTTGTGACGCGCAAACAGCCCGACCCGGGGCGTCGCCTTCCAGGCGCCCTCCAGGTAGTAGCCGCTTTGACGATCCTTGTTCGCCGCCCTGGCCGCGGTCCCCTCGATATTCCAGGCGGCATAGAGCCCCGTCAGCGCGAAGGGACCCCGTTTCCAGATCGCGTGCGTAGAAACCAGCGTCGCCCCATCCAGACCATCGTTATCCTGCTGGGAAACATCGCTCTGCGCCACCACGCTGGCCGACCACTCCAGCCCTGGAATCCCGGTAAAACGCAGCCGCCCCGCCAGCGCGAGATCGTTGGCGACCGCCTTGGCCGCCTTCTGCCTGCCGGACCGAATGCTCACCGTGGCCGGATCGACCGCCAGCCCGGAAGTCACCGCCAGATCGAAACTCAACCCCCGCTCGCCTAGCTGCCCGCTCAAACCGGCGCCCGCCTCCCACCAGGTCGCCGGAATGATGTTTTTCTCCACCGGATTGCGCTCCACGCCATAGAAAGTCGGCGGCTCATGCGTCTCATTGACAATGCCCACCGGCATCAGGAACACCCCCGCCCGCGCCTGCAACCCATCCCGCAAGTCGAACTCGACAAACGCCTGTTCCAGCTCCACCTCGCCGGGGCCATCCTCCCCGGAGAAGGCATGCTCAAGCTCCAATTCGGACTGAAAACGCATGCTGTCATTGAAATCATGGCCAAAAAACAGCACGAAGCGGTGGAAATCCAGCTTGTCATCGCCGCCATCGACCTGGTTATAGTGCAGCTCGCCATAGCCGCCAACGTGAGTCGCATCGCCCTGATCGCGGCTCTCCAGCGCATCCGCCGTCGCGTTGAGCTGATCCCGAAGCTCGTCAACCTCCTGCCGCAACTGCTCGATCGCCGCATCCTCCCCGGCGGAAACCACTGGCGCAATGGCCGAAAGAGAAACCACCGCCAGCGCGGCAGCCAGGGTTTTTCGTCTGGAAAAAAGAGTTTTCTGGGGATACATTGGGAACCTCACAAACGTTAATACGAATAGTTCTCATTTATAACGCGCCGCATCATACGCACATGGTTATTGCGAATCAATATCATTTTCATTTGTGAACGATCCAACCCCAAAAGTAATACCGCCCCCCCCCGCCGCTCCCAGCACCCCCCTGGGAGCGCCGGCGTCCCGCCGGCCCACCCGGCAATGTCGGGCGCAGCCCGACGAGCCGTCA
>DRPO01000637.1 GCA_011330835.1 Gammaproteobacteria bacterium
CTTCCAGCAACGGCAATAAATAGATGAGACGTACAGGATCCTGTTCGTTCAACCCGCGGGCCAGTCTCTCCTTCTTGTCATCGGAGAGCATCGCCATGACTTCCCCATCGGCCAGCCAGGCGCGCAGCAACGCGTAGCCCAGAAACTCGAAAGCCCGTTCGAGCGCGTGATCCGGCCTGACCATACCCTCCGCCACTGGCGCGAGCGAACCGGAAGGCCGCGCTTTCTCCAACCGGCGCAAGGCATGATCGAACAGGCGCAGGCGTCCCGCCGTTTCCGGCGTGTTCGCCAGCATCACCATGAGATGTATGAACACCAACCCTTCCAACGCTTCGAGTGAAACCGGACAACGGTACTTGTCGAACGGCTTCCAGCCGTCGATCTGACGCTCACCGTAACCGAGCCGGACGCTCTCCAGCGCCGCCCACAGCTGACGACTGGTATCGCTTTTCCAGAAACTGGCATCGACCAACGACAGTGGCGTATCCGCAGCCCACGGCCATTCGCCTGCCAGACGTTGGTTCCGCGTTTCGCCAAAGGCGCCGACCAGGCGCCGCCAATCGTTGTCCAGTGGTCGCACCTGGGCGCAACGCCGGTTCAGCTCGTCGAAGCGGCGCTGATGGGATGCGTCGTCGAAGCGCTCGCGTCCTTCCAACAGACGAGTCAGGCGGTGCGAGTGCCCGCGCAGCTCCGGAAATTCCGCCAGGCACAGGTGCAACCGGACCAGGGCCGCGCAATCCTCCGCGTTGCCGAGCACGCCCAGCGCCCGCGCCTGCGACAGGGCATCGTTCAACAAGCGCTTGGCCAGACGCGGACCGAACCCGCTCAGCAGCGACAACAGCAGGCAGAAATCGGCCTGGAACAACGGGCTCTTCAATACCGCCAGATCGGGGTTGTCACGCGCCGCCTCGACGATCACCGCCAGGCCGAGCGGAACCGCATCCTCGGGCACCCGCGCCGGCAATCGCAACTCTACCTGGATCACCTTGCGCAACAGATCCGCCGGGGTTTCCGGGTCGGGCTTCGCTTCGCGCAGCAGCAGGCTTTCATCCATGCAGATGACGAACAGGTACGGCATCCGCTGGCTGAAGCGGTGGATGGAACGCAGCATCGCCCGCTGCTGCGCGACCGAGGCCCGGTCCAGGTCATCGATCACGATGATGTCCGGGCGATGCCACAGCTCTTTGCAGGAGTTCTGTATCGCCGCCCATACCGACTGCGTATGCAACCGGCGCTCGAACCCCCGCCACCAGAAACCCAGCGGGCCGCGCGCCGAAAAAAATGCCACACCAACGGCCACGGATATCATAAGTTTCGGAGAGAGGAACAGCGACATCGGATTTTTCAAACCGCCTAACCGGAGATCGTCGGGCAACGCCAAATTCAATAGAGCAATGCATATCCAGGCTACCGCGATGGCGGCAACTATCTCCAGCAATAGCAGTGACAACCGCTCCTTCCAGGACTTCCACATGCCGACGATCCGATCGAAATCCCGCGTAAGATCATTGGCCGCGTAGTCCGAAACATTGAAGAAATAGTACCGCCTGTTCGGGAATTCCGTCTTCAGCCAATCCAACGCCTGGAGCACGACGCTGCTCTTTCCCTGCCCCAGCCCGCCGAAAAGCCCGATACAACGAATGCTCCGCGCCGGCATCGCGCCATTGTGCCGCTGCTTGGCGTCCAGGGCCTGGGCCAACAATCCGGCAAGCGCCTCCCTCACCCGGCGCAGGCGCGCCGCGTTGTGCGGATCGGGGGCTTCCCGCGGACGGTCGTTCAGCGGGGTGTAGGAATCGACGCTCATCCTTGACGGAGAACCCGCAGCGCGTCCTCGGGCGGACGATGCCAGCGGGAGGTCTCGCCGGTCTGCAACGAACAGCGGTACCAGTGACCTTTCCACTGGTTGCCCACGACCCATACCACATGCCGGCCCAGGCGGTTGTCGAACTCGGTATGGACGAACGGCCACAGGTCGATCCATTCCATCTCGCCGTTGCCATCGC
>DRPO01000638.1 GCA_011330835.1 Gammaproteobacteria bacterium
CAGGCCGGCAATCGAAGGAATTTCTCGTCGGGTGCTGTTGCCCTCGGCGCCGTGGCAATGTTCGCATTTGTTCCGAGCGAGCGTGGCTCCATCGGCCTGCGCGAACGTAGGGATAGCCAGGATGGCTAGCATCGCGAATAGCGCGGGACGGGTTTTCAACTGGATTGGATTCATAATAATTCTCCTTCTGAAATGGCCGGGGCAACGCCCCGGCTGTTTCGAATGGGTAGGGCTCCACAGGATGCGGGTCAGAAAGCAAGACTGATCTGCGCGGTAATGCGATCATTGGCGTCTCCGCCTCCCGGGGTGTCGAGTTCTTTCCAGTACTCGATAAATCCTTTTATGTTTTGCGAAAAGTACCGGGTCAGATTGAGCGTCAACTCGGTTGTCTTGTCATTTCCGTCGTTGGTTTCGCTGCTGTCGAGCCGAACAACAGGCGCCCAGGTGGGCGCCGAGTTCGCGGTAAATAAGTACATGGCTTGCAACGAATAGGTTGTATTGCTGGCTTCTCCGCCGCCGGCGACATCATCCTTGCCCTCGATATAGGCGCCCTGGAAGCGCGCGCCAAGAACATCCGCCTGGAAATCAACGCCGGTGCGCGTGAAGTTCTGGTTGGCGCCGGAATTCTTTCCATCAACCACGAAGCCGCCGAACATAAGGTTCGGGGTGAGGTCGAACGCCAGCCGGGCATGCAGGTTGCTTGCATCTTCCCCCTCGGCATCCTTGGCGACGCCACTGTATCCGACGTTGTAGAACAATTGCTTGAAGGGACGCCCATAGAGCGATGCGACTTGACGGCTGGCCCGCAGTCCACTGCCTCCATCCGCGCCTCCAAACGCGCTGTTGACGACTGCCGCATGGCCCCGGGTCATTTTGAATCTGTCGCCGAGCAGGCCATAACCATCGGTCCACAGATAGGGAGCCCAACCCATGGAAAAATTCAGGGCGTTGGTCAAGCGATAGTTGACGGCGCCCAGCGCAACCTCGGGCGCGAAGTCGGTTTCGTCCTCGGCTTCCAGTTCGGCGTATCCCGACCAGTTATCGTTGAACGCGCCGCCGGCGAACAATTCGAATTCATGGAAAGAACGGTTCTTCGGATCGCCGCTCTTCTTCTTATCGTAAGGCCGGGCGACCAGAAGGGCGGCGAGAGGGGGACTGTCCTCCAGAAGGTCGCCAAGCTTGCGGGGTTCGTCGAGATCTCCGGAAAAGCGATAGCCGTTCTCTTTGTAGCTTCGGCCTTTCGCATTGAGCTGGGGCCAGGCGTTATGACAGGACGAGCACTTGACGCCTTCCTGGCGGGCGAAAGCCGGTATGGCCTGGGCATCAAGGGTTGCCGCGCCAAGAATGAGCAGCATCAATAGCTGCGTGAAACGGAAGTTTTGCATTGATTTTCTCCTTGCTGATCGTGTTGTTTGAGTAAAGTTGAGACGTACACGATCGGAGACAGCAATAGGTGTGCCAATTCTAATATTACTTATAAAACAGTTATATAGGAGTGTTATTCATTGGGGTGCAGGCTTTGTCGGAAAATAATTTCCGACTCGGGTTTCAGTGTTTCGGACAAAGTTTTCAGGCCTTCAAGGGACCACGGGCAAGCGACCGTCCGCCCCTCTTCCACGTCCTCTCGTCATTCCGGGCTGAGTGGAGCGAAGACCCGGAATCCAGTCCGAGCCTCTGGATTCCCGCGTTCGCGGGAATGACGGGGTTCGACGGAGTGCTATCCGACAGCGGCGGCGTAGCCGTCGGCGCTGCTCAGGGGGAGAGTTCGTAGCGGGTGGATGTGGCGTGTTGATTGGGCGCTAAAACGCTGGCCTGTTTGTCGCCGCGCAGCGCGTCGAGGACGTCGATCTGCTGCGGGTGCATGGGGAAGCCGGCGCCGAGCATTTTCAGCACGGCTTCCTTGGCGGTTCAGAGTCGGTACTAATCTTTGCATATATTCTCGCAGCCACGGTGGCGCTCCCAATAGTCCCCTCTCCCCTTTGGGGGAGAGGGTTAGGGTGAGGGGGGAAACCGCATATCGGGATACTGGGCGCGAGTACTTTTGC
>DRPO01000639.1 GCA_011330835.1 Gammaproteobacteria bacterium
GGTAACCCGCCGGCATTTTCCGCTGCTGGATGACGACAGCGGTGAATATTCCATCGAGATCGACCCCGATCGGTGACCGGGGAAACGGTCCGGCATCTCCGGGAACTGGGATTCAACCGTTTCAGCCTCGGCGTGCAGGATGTGGATCCCGAAGTGCAACGGGCGGTCAATCGCATCCAGCCGATGGAGAAGAACAGGGAGATTATCGACGCCTGCCGCAAGGTTGGCGCGCATTCGATCAATATCGACCTGATCTACGGCTTGCCGTTCCAGACGGTGGAACGCTTCGAAAGAACGCTGGACGCGGTCATCGAGCTATCGCCGGATCGCCTGTCGGTCTTCAATTACGCGCACCTGCCCACGCATTTCAAGCCGCAGCGGCGCATCAACGAGGCGGATCTGCCCAGGCAGGCGGAAAAGCTCGATATCCTGCAAACGACGATCGAGAAACTGACTGGCGCGGGTTACGTCTACGTGGGCATGGATCATTTCGCCAAGCCGGATGATCAACTCGTCAAGGCCCAGGAAAGCGGCCATCTCCATCGCAACTTTCAGGGTTATACGACCCATGACGACTGTGAACTGATCGGACTGGGGGGCAGTTCGATCGGCAAGGTCTGCGAGACCTACAGCCAGAACGAGAAAACCCTGGAAGGCTACTATGCAAAGGTGGACGCCGGCGAACTGCCGATTGCCCGCGGCATCTGCCTGACGCTGGACGACAAGCTCCGGCGCGAAGTCATCCAGGCGCTGATCTGCAATTTTCACCTGGATTTCGAGGCGGTCGAGCACGAATACAATATTGATTTTCGGCGCTATTTCGGCCCCGAGCTTGAGGACCTGAAGACCCTGGCCCGCGATGATCTGCTGCGCATCGACGAGAATTCGATTACGGTGCTGCCGCGAGGCCGCCTGCTGGTGCGCAACATCTGCATGGCGTTCGATGCGCGTCTGCGACAACTGGATGAGAAGCCGCGGTTTTCCAGGGTGATTTGACCCGCAACCGGTATAGCACTCCTTCTCGTCATTTCGGCCTGAGTGGAGCGAAGACCCGGAATCCACGTCCGAAGCGTTGGATTCCCGCTATCGCGGAAATTGGCGGGGAATAGGCGGCGCTCACCCGTGGCGGCATTCGAGGTGCGCCAGTTTGCGAATCCGCTCTTCCTCCAGGATCTCGATGCTGCGGCGGTTGACGGCGATCAGTTTCCGCTCCTGAAGATGGGAGAGCATCCGGCTGAGCGTTTCCACCGCCAGGCCGAGGTAGTTCGCCAGGTCGTGACGCGACATGGTCAGGTTGAAACGCGTGCTGGAGAATCCCCGCGCCCTGAGCCGCTGTCCCATGCTGATCAGAAAGGTGGCGATGCGTTCCTCGCCCTTGAGTTGCCCCATTGACAGCAATCGTTCCTGATCCTGGGAAAAGTTGTTGCCCATCAGGCGCAAAATCTGCTCTTGCAGGTTGGGGATGCGGCTGCAGATCGTCTTGAATTCCTCTTTCCTGATTTCGCAGACCGATGCGGTTTCCAGCGCTATGGCGGAGCAGCGGTATTTGTCCTGGCCGAGTCCATCGAGCCCGAGCAACTCGCCCGGAAGATAGAATCCAGTGATCTGTTCGGCGCCGTCCGGCGTCGTCAAGACGGTCTTGAAGGATCCGGAGCGAACCGCGCACAGGCCGCGATAGTCATCGCCCGCGAAATAGAGCGCCTCATTGGCGCGCAGGGTGGGTTTGTGGATGAGCGTCTGCTCCAGATGGTCCAGTTCCTCACGATTCAGTCCGTAGGGCAGGCACAGCGCCGACAGGCTGCACTTGGAGCACGAAACCTTCAGGTCCGCAATATCAATAAGTGGCGCAATCGCTGGCTTTGGCATGGATGGAAGTTGGGCTCCAGGTGACGGCGGCGAAGATCGGCCAGTCTGGCTCGCGCCCTTGGCCACCGTGATCTCATCATGATTGTTCAGCTTATGGACAGGAGTATATCCCAAACCTGGGTGGTTCGAACCAGAAATCGCAAATTCACGCTTTCAGCGTAGCGTCTGGTTCGATGAACGGGCGGGGATCCGTTGTCCCGTCCCGCCTGGCCCGACGGGACTTTTTCCGGGTAGCCCGCCTATGTTTTTGCTTCTTGATCTATGTCAACAACGCCGGGACCGGTTCGTCACAAACTCGGCCCCGTATAGATTTGCCATTCATTCAGAAGTTTACTGATCTGAGGAGAAACTATGTCAACCCAAACCACCTATAACTATACGGTAGTCAGGCAGTTTGCCATCATGACCGTCGTTTGGGGAATTGTCGGCATGCTTGTCGGCGTCATCATAGCGGCCCAGCTGATCTGGCCGGAGTTAAGCTTTGATGTTCCCTGGCTCACCTACAGCCGGTTACGGCCGCTGCATACCAATGCGGTGATATTCGCCTTCGGCGGTTCAGCGCTGTTCGCCACTTCCTACTATGTGGTGCAGAGAACTTGTCAGACGCGGCTTTTCGGCGGTTTTCTGGTGCCGTTTACCTTCTGGGGCTGGACGCTGATCATCGTGCTCGCCGCGGTTACCCTGCCTCTCGGTTTGACGACCTCCAAGGAATACGCCGAGCTGGAATGGCCCATCGATATCCTGATCACGCTGGTTTGGGTGGCTTACGCGATCGTCTTCTTCGGCACGATCATGAAGCGCAAGACCCGGCACATCTATGTGGCGAACTGGTTCTACGGCGCGTTCATTCTGACCATCGCGGTGCTGCACCTGGGGAACAGCGCCGAGATACCGGTCTCCTGGACGAAATCCTATTCGGTCTATCCCGGCGCCATCGACGCCATGGTGCAGTGGTGGTACGGCCATAACGCGGTGGGTTTCTTCCTGACAGCGGGCTTTCTGGGCATGATGTACTACTTCGTGCCCAAGCAGGCGGGCCGTCCGGTCTATTCCTATCGTCTGTCGGTGGTTCACTTCTGGGCGCTGATCTCCACCTACATGTGGGCCGGCCCCCACCATCTGCACTACACCGCGCTGCCGGACTGGGCGCAAAGCGCGGGCATGGTTTTCTCCCTGATTCTGCTGGCGCCTTCCTGGGGCGGGATGATCAACGGCATCATGACGCTGTCCGGCGCATGGCACAAGCTGCGCACCGATCCGATCCTCAAGTTCCTGATCGTTTCGCTGTCGTTCTACGGCATGTCCACCTTCGAAGGCCCGATGATGTCCATCAAGACCGTCAACGCCTTGTCCCACTACACCGACTGGACCATTGGCCACGTACATTCCGGCGCCTTGGGCTGGGTCGCCATGGTCTCCATTGGCAGTATCTACTCGGTGTTGCCCAAGCTGTTCGGGCGTGACGGCATGTTCAGCACGGCGCTGGTCGAGCTGCATTTCTGGATCGCGACCATCGGCGTGGTGCTCTATATCGCGGCCATGTGGATCGCGGGCGGCATGCAGGGTCTGATGTGGCGCGCGGTCAATTCGGATGGCACCTTGACCTACAACTTCATCGAGTCCATCGAACGAACCTATCCCTTCTACTTCGTGCGCTTGCTGGGAGGCATCTTTTTCCTGGCCGGCATGCTGCTGATGGCGTACAACGTCTGGAAAACGGTCAAGGGCGCCCAAGCGGTCAACGACCCAATCCCCGCCGCGGCCTGAATCTGAGGAGATATCATCATGAGTACACATGAAGTTGTAGAAACCAACACCGGGTTGCTGGTCCTGCTGACCCTTATTGTCATCAGCATCGGCGGCCTGACGGAAATCGTTCCGCTGTTCTTTCTCAAGCAGACCACCCAACCGGTGGAAGGCGTCAAGCCTTACACCGCCTTGCAACTGGAAGGACGCGATGTCTACATCAAGAATGGCTGCAACACCTGTCATTCGCAGATGATCCGACCCTTCCGCGCGGAAACCGAGCGCTACGGTCACTACTCCGTCGCGGGCGAGTTCGTCTATGACCATCCCTTCCTGTGGGGCTCCAAGCGCACCGGTCCCGATCTGGCGCGCGTCGGGGGGCGGTACAGCGATGACTGGCATCGCGCGCATCTGAACAACCCGCGCGACGTGGTGCCCGAGTCCAACATGCCGGCGTTCCCCTGGCTAGAGACCACAAAGCTGGACACCTCGCTCATCCAGAAGAAGATGCGCGTGATGAACACGCTGATCTCGGCTACCTGTGATGGATGTGAGACCTACAGCGAGGAAGAGATCGCCAGGGCGCCTGAAGCCATCAAGGGCAAGACCGAACTGGACGCCCTGGTTGCCTATCTCCAGAGCCTCGGCGCCGCCATCAGCAAGAGGTAATCGCCATGGATATCAATGTATTTCGCGGTATCTCCACGCTGATGGCGCTGGCGGCCTTTGTCGGAGTCTGGATCTGGGCCTGGAGCAGCCGCCGCAAGGCGGCCTTCGATGAAGTCGCCAATCAGCTGTTCGATGCAGAAGAAGAACGCATTCACGAACGTTCTCTTCAGACCTTAATCAATGAGGAGACAAGCAAATGAGCAATTTCTGGAGCGCATGGATCATCGTGCTGATCCTGGGCAATATCTTTGCCTGTTACTGGCTGATTCGCTGGGCCAGCAAGAAGGCGCCGGGCGAGGCCGCCGAGGGTGATGTCACCGGACATGTCTGGGACGGGCTGGAGGAATACAACAATCCTCTGCCGCGCTGGTGGCTGTACCTGTTCTACATCACCATCATTTTCGGTCTGGTTTACCTGACGCTGTATCCCGGGCTGGGCAAGTTCGGCGGCGTTCTGGGCTGGACTTCCCATAACCAGTGGGACAAGGAGATGGCGGCCGCGGACGAGACCTACGGCCCGATCTTCAAAAAGTACGCCGCGCAGGATATCGCCACGCTGGCGAAAGACCCGAAGGCGACCGAGATCGGTCACCGGCTGTTTCTGAACTATTGCTCGCAATGTCATGGTTCGGATGCCGGCGGCGGACCTCACTTCCCCAACCTGACGGACAATGACTGGCTGTGGGGAGGCACGCCGGAGCGTATCGAAGAAACCATATTGAAGGGTCGCAATGGCGTCATGCCGGCGCACGGCCCTCAATTGGGGGAGGAAGGCGTCAAGAATGTGGCTCAATATGTGTTGAGCCTCAGTGGTCGCAAGCATGACGCCGCAATGGCCGAAAAGGGCAAGAAAACCTTCGACACCATCTGCATGGCTTGTCATTCGCCTCAGGGTACCGGCAATCCCATGCTGGGCGCGCCCAATCTTACCGACAAGGTCTGGTTGCATGGGAGCACGCTCGACTCAATCGAAACCACGATCCGGGACGGTCGGCAGGGAACCATGCCGCCGCACGAGGGCTTCCTCGGCAAGGACAAGGTCCATCTGCTCGCGGCCTATGTCTATAGCCTGAGCCACAAATAGACCACGGCCATCACAGCGTCTCGTTGGCGCAAGCCAACGAGACGCGCCAAATGGCGCAAGAGCTATGTTTCGCGGAAAAATCTCACCTTGGGTGAGATTTTTTTTCTCGGGAGAGACGCTTGTCTGGCAAAAGGGAGGCATCCATTTTCATCGAAAGCCGGGTGGAAAACAGACGCGGCCACGATGGAATATTCCTTGGGACCAGGAGCGTTTGTATTACAATAGGCGGGAATCACCCTCAAAAAACGGGGTGATCGAACCACTACC
>DRPO01000640.1 GCA_011330835.1 Gammaproteobacteria bacterium
ATCCGGCTGGACCGGGAGCACGGCGTCGGCTTCATCGCCAACGCCCTGTTGAACTTCAAGGGCGTCCCCCTGATCTACCTGCCCGCGGGCAGCTTCCCCATCGATGATCGCCGCCGCACCGGCCTGCTCTACCCCACCATCGGCGCCACCCAGGAAGTCGGCACCGAAATCTCCCAGCCGTTCTACTGGAACATCGCGCCGCAAATGGACATGACGCTGACGCCCCGCTTCATGTCGAAACGCGGCGCCATGTTGCAAAACGAGTTCCGCTACCTCGGCAAGGCCTATACCGGGAAGATCCAGGCCGACTTTCTGGGCGACGACCGGATTCGCAACCGGCGGCGCTATTACTACCGTCTCAAGCATCGGCACCGGCCGGATCGCCACTGGGAGGTCAATCTCGATGGCGGCGTGGTTTCCGACGCCAACTATTTCTCGGACTTCTCCGGCGAACTGGCGGCCACCAGCACGACGCACATCGAGCGCACCGCCGACTTCGTCTACGGCGCCCAGCACGTCAATGGCCTCGTTCGCCTGCAAGAGTTCCAGACGATCGACGACAACATCGCGCCGGAAGACCGCCCCTACCGCCGGCTGCCGCAATTCACGCTGGAGAGCGACGTTCCCTTCGACAACCAGCACGCCAGCCTGAATGTGAAAACCGATTTCACCCGGTTCATCCACGGCAGTCTGACCGACGCCAACCGTTTCGACTTCGCGCCGACCCTGAGTTTCAACTGGCTGGCGCCCGGCGCCTGGGTAAAACCGGCCCTCGGCTGGCGTTATACCTGGTACGACCTCGATCGTTCGGCCAGGGAAGGACCCAATCGTCTGACGCGGGAACTGCCCACCGCCACGCTGGACAGCGGCCTGATCTTCGAGCGGCGCACCCGCAAAAACGATGTTCAGACTCTGGAGCCCCGGCTGTTTCTGGTCGGTACGCCATTCCGGGCCCAGGACGCCATTCCGGTGTTCGACTCGGATGAGCCGGCCTTCATCTTCTCCTCGCTGTTCCGCGCCAACCGGTTCAGCGGCCTCGACCGCATCGGCGACACCCGCCAGGCGACGCTGGCCCTGTCCAGCCGCGTGCTCGACGACGAAGACGCCAGCGAAAGATTCTCCGCCAGCATCGGTCAGATCTTCTACATGAAAGACCGCAATGTGACGCTGCCGGGCGAGGATCCGCACCGCGATCGCCGCTCCGACCTCGCCGCCGAGCTGTTCTATCGCCCCAATACCCACTGGACCCTGCGCGGCAGCCTGATCGCCGACAACAACCTGAAACTGGCGCGCGTCGCCACCGTGCGACTCCATTACCAGGGCAAGGGGCAACGCATTCTCAACCTGGAGCATCGCTTCCACCGCGACGACGATATCAACCAGAGCAACCTGTCGGCGGTCTGGCCGATCAACCCGCGCTGGCGTTTCTTTTCCCGCTGGCTGTTCTCCCACGAGTCGCACGACGACCTGGAAATTCTCGCTGGCCTGGAGTACCAGTCCTGCTGCTGGAAAATGCGGCTGCTCAATCGCCGCTATGTGATCAACGACCAGGGCGACTATAATAGTTCGTTCTACATTCAACTGGTGCTCAAGGGGCTCGCCTCCTTTGGCACCGGCAACACCATTCTGGAAAAGAGCATCCCCGGATATGTACTCGATGACGACTGAACGCCGTTCGGCATGGCGGATCGCCAGGCAAACGGTTCTCGCCCCCTTGCTGATCTGCGCCGCCCTGTTCGCAACCCTCTACCTCCCGACGGCGAGCGCCAAGGTTCAATGGCTGGACCGCATTGTCGCGATCGCCGGCCAGGAAGCCATCACGCAAACGGAACTGGAGAAGGAAAAGCAATTGATCCTTCAGCAGCTGCGGGCGCGCAAGGCGCGGATTCCGGAAGGCGACGCGCTCGACAAACAGATTCTGGAGCGCCTCATCCTCAAGCGTCTCCAGCTCCAGGCGGCGAAACGGGCCGGCATCCATATCGACGACCAGACGCTGGAAAAGGCGCTGGTCAAGATCGCCGGCGACAACGGCATGAGTCTTTCCCAGTTTCGCAAGGCGCTGGAAAAGGAAGGCCTGAACTATGTCGATTTTCGCAACAACATCCGCGATGAACTGACCATCAGCGCCTTGCACGAGCGCCAGATCAACCGACGCGTCAACGTTTCCGAGCAGGAAGTCGAAGACCTGATCGACGCCAATCTCAAGGATGCGAGCAACGAGGAATATTCGCTGTCGCATATTCTGATCGCCGTGCCCAGCGGCGCGTCGCCCGAACAGGTCGAAAAGGCGCGCAAGAAGATCGAATCGCTGCGCCAGCGCATCCTGCTGGGCGACGACTTCGCCCAGCTCGCCATCGCCAATTCGAACGGCCAGCACGCGCTGGAGGGCGGGAAGCTCGGCTGGCGCAAGGGCAGCCAACTGCCGTCGATCTTCGCCAACGTGGTCAAGAACCTCAAACCCGGCGAAGTCTCCGAGCCGATTCGCAGCCCCAGCGGATTCCACCTCGTCAAGGTGGACGATATTCGCGGCGGCCAACAGGGCGCTCGCAGCGTGGAGACGCTGGCCCGCCACATCCTCATCAAGTCCGATGACGGCGAGGAACGGCTCGAAAAAATCCGCCAACGCATTCTGGCCGGCGAAGATTTCGCGACGCTGGCGAAAAAATATTCCGAAGATGTCGGCAGCGCCGAAAAAGGCGGCAGCCTGGGCTGGAACTTCCCGGGAACCTTCGTGCCGGCGTTCGAGACCGCGCTCGCCAGCCTCAAGCCCGGCGAAATCAGCCGCCCCTTCAAGAGCCGCTATGGCTGGCACATCGTCCAGCTACAGGACAGGCGCGACGCCGCCATCCCCAGAAAAGTGCTGCGCGAACGCGCCCGCGCCGTGCTCACCCAGCAAAAACAGGAAGAAGAATTGCAATTGTGGCTCCGCCGCCTGCGCGACGAATCGTTCGTGGAAATCCGGCTGCCGGGAATGGATTCATCGAGCTAGCATTCCCCTCCCTCTTGTCATTCCGGGCTGAGCGCGGCGAAAACCCGGAATCCAGATCGAAGCCATGGATTCCCGCCTTCGCGGGAATGACGGCATAAGGCGGGAATGACGGGGCATAAGGAAGTAAGACTTTAGGGATCCATGGACCACACAGCCGCCTACTGGAAAGCCAAGCCTCAAAGCATTTCCCAATGCCCTTGCCGGCATGCTAACCACTTTGACCAGGGGCGCCGCGAAAAATGGTAAAGTATACGACACGGAAGCCACCATCGAACTCAATGCGCATGGCCCCCACTGTTGGTCAACTGATCCCGATCCTGCTGGATGGCATTCCGGAAACGCAGGCCATTTACCTGTTCGGCTCCCACGCGCGAGGCCAAAGCCACCCCGATAGCGACCTGGATCTGGCGATCCTGGCCAAAACAAAACTGCCGGCCACCCTGCTGTGGGAAACCGCTCAACGGCTCGCCTCTCACGCCGGCGTCGACGTGGATCTGGTCAACCTTGGCGAAGCCTCCACCGTAATGCAAATGCAGATTATCACCGCCGACCAGCGCCTCTATTGCAAGGATGAACGCGCCTGCGGTGACTTCGAAGACCTGGTTTTCTCCTCCTACGCGCGCCTCAATGAAGAACGCGCGGAGATTCTGCGGGACATCGCCGAGCGAGGCCGCGTTCA
>DRPO01000641.1 GCA_011330835.1 Gammaproteobacteria bacterium
GATTTACCGGTTCATCCCCACGGACGTGGGGAACACGATTGGCCCGCCCCAGCCGGTACGAAGGACGCCGGTTCATCCCCACGGACGTGGGGAACACGGATTACTCACACCCCTGGGGGGAAGCAGGAGCGGTTCATCCCCACGGACGTGGGGAACACTTGAGCAAAAGGGGGTTCATTTAATGAGCACCCGGTTCATCCCCACGGACGTGGGGAACACCCCCGGATATCACCAGCATGCCGCCACGGAATTCGGTTCATCCCCACGGACGTGGGGAACACACATTGTATTTACTGTTCACGGCTCATCTATGCGGTTCATCCCCACGGACGTGGGGAACACGGATTTACCAGCCACGAACAGGCCGCAGAATACTGGTTCATCCCCACGGACGTGGGGAACACACCAATCATAACCGATTGATGTTAAAGAGAAAATGCCGACTGAAAAAATCTACCGATTTTTCCGGATTTCGGAGCGCTCAATAAGCGGCTGATTTTCAAGGATTCCTGATTGTTAAAGAGCGTTTTCATGGCGAGTTTTCCTCTTCTACGGGGAAGAACTCGACCAGGCGCAGGCCGTCGTGGTCGATGGGCACGCGCCGGTTCTTGCCAAGTGTCTGAAAATCAAAGCCGGATTCGGTGTTGGTCTGCCAGGCCATGACGATGTTGCCGTCTTCCATCAGGGTTTCACAGTGCTGCCAGATCATTTCGCGCACGCGCTTGGAAACGTTGCCGACATAGACGCCGGCGCGGACTTCAAGCAGCCAGACGGCAAGTCGTCCGCGCAGTCGGGGCGGGACGGCTTCGGTGACGACGACGAGCATGGCCATGGTCAGCCTCCTCGATGCCCCACGTCGCCGATGCCTTTTGGCTCGGGGATGGCGGGCGGCACGGATTCCTTCGGCGGTTCGGGCGGCTGGATGCCGCCGGCGGCGAGCACTTCCTCGATGCCGGGGATGATTTTCTTGAGGATTTTGGTTTCCCGGAAGATGTCGCGGCAGGCGATGCGCACGGCCTTGTCGGGATTGACGGGGTTGGAGGCGGCGATCTTGAAGGCTTCGGGGACGACGGTATCGAATTTGTAGATGTCGGCGATGTCGTAGACGAACGAGAGCGGCTTGCCGGTGTGGATGAAGCCGACTGCCGGGGCGTAGCCGGCGACGAGTACCGCGGCCTCGGTGATGCCATAGAGGCAGGCGGTGGCGGCGCTGATGCAGCGGTTGGCGACATCGCCCTTTTCCCAGTCTTTGGGGTCGTAGCGGCGGCCTTTCCATTTTACGCCGTAGCGCTTGGCCAGCAGCTCGTAGGTCTTGCGCACCCGTGCCCCCTCGATGCCCCGCAGTTGTTCCACGCTGCGTTTGGCGGGCGCTGGTTCCCCAAAGCGCATTTCATACATTTTGCGCACCACTTTCAGTCGAAGATTGTCATCCAGTGCGAGTTTGGCCTGGTAGAGCAACCGGTCGGAGCGCGCGCCGCCGGGCTGACCGGAGGCGTAGAGGCGCACCCCGGCCTCACCCACCCAGACCAGCAGGGTGCCGACATGCGCGGCGAGCTTGACCGCCGCGTGCGATACCCGGGTGCCGGGTTCGAGCATGATGCAGGCGACCGAGCCGACGGGAATATGTTTGCGCACGCCGTTCTTGTCGATGACGACGAAGGCGCCGTCCTTGACATCGACGCGGCCATACCAGACGAAAATCATGGAGACGCGTTCTTTCATGGGAATGGGTTTGAGGGGAAGAAAGGACATGACTCAGCCGGGAAGCAGCAGGTTGTCGAAAGGCTCATGGCTCTTCCAGCGGTACGATTCGAAATCGCGCTGATCGGTGGACAGTATGCGGCCGTGGCCCAGCGCCTCGGCCAGAATCACCAGCGAGGCATCGGCCAGATCCATGGGGAGGTTGCGGTAGCGGTGCATCAACTGCACCAGCCGAGGCCAGTGCTCATCCTGAATGTGGAACAGTTCACTCCCGCCTGCCTCAATGTTACGCAGAAACCGTAGCTGAGCCTCGAGGCTTACTCTTTGCCCGATCAGGTAACAGGATTCGGTAATGACCGGCCAGGTGGTCACGAACAGCAGCTTCTCGAACTTGCCCAGCGCCGCGCGGGCCAGCGGGTGATGACGATCTCTTGGGTTGGCCAGCGCAAACCAGAAGCCGCTGTCAACAATCAGGCTATTCGTCGCGAGGATATTTTTCATCCAGATATTCAGCGAAATACCGCTTGTAGTTGGTGGACAGGTCTTCCGGTCCTTCAAAACCACCGACAAAGCCGCTGTCTATCCAGACCTGTTTTTGCGCGCGCGCCCTCTCGCGGTCGCGGATTTCCTGTGCGCCAAGTCGCAGGGCATGCTTGAGCGCATCGGTTATGGAGACATCACCCAAGGCCTTGCGCAGCAGTTGAAGATCGGCCGCTGTCTGCTCGTCGAGACGGGCGTTGATACGTAGTTCAGTCATGTTACTGATCCTCATGTATGACGATTGTCATACAGTGTACTCCGTTCAGATCCGGCGAACCAGCATCAGGCCGCAGCCGAAGGCTTTCGAACGACCCAGGCCTTGCTGCAACATCGTCAGAAAGGCTTTTTGCTCGATGACGACCAAGCTGCCTTGAATATCCAGACTGGTGAATTGACGTTCATTGGCATCGCCGGGTTTTCTCACCTTGTGAAACTGGTGATTGGAAACCAGGCAGCCGCCCGGTTGAAAGCCGTGCTTCTCTCCCTGTCTGTCCAGCCATTTTGTCACAGCTTCGTGATGAATGACGGCAGGCGGCGGCCAGCTCTCTCCGCTCGGGTCGTTCTTGCGGTATTCATCGATGGCCGCCTCGATGATGTCGCGGCGGATGCGCCGCTTGCTGTGGTCATCGGCCTTGCGGGTGACCACGGCATTGACACGAAGCTGGAATTGCAAGCGGTCGCCCCCTCGCAATTGTGGCGCGAAAGGCTTGGTTTCGACGATCAGGCTTTCGTTTCCTGCCAGAGGGCGGCGCGCCGACAGCAGATAATAGAACGGTGGCTCACCGGGCTTGTCCTCGCGCCGGTAGAGAAAATCACGCTCTTGATCGGGTGTATTATCGAACAGGCTCCAGATCATCTGGTGCTCACGGAACAAATCGGCGATAACGCCTCGCCGGCACTGCTTGCGGATACCCTGCCGGGTAAAACGAACTCGGCTCAGATACATCACTCACCTCCCAGGCTGACGAATTCATCACGTGGTGTAAATTGCCAGCGCTGCCGGCTCAGGGGCTGGTCGTAACGCGGTGTCTGAAAGTCGTGATCCATTCCGGATGTCATGCCCGCTTCCCAGTAGTAACGGGAAAATTTTTCGCGGAGTTGGGATACCCAGGGGGCGATGCAATAGCTGTCCAGCGCCGTTCTGAGATCGTGCGCGGGAATGACCTCCGGGTTGAGCGGCAATGCGGGCGGACAGGCCTTGCGTCCGAGGTAGAGCGGAAACACCGGCTCCAGCAAGGCGTCGCTCAGGCGGTCGGGGCTGTAGCGCTCATCTGTGCTGGTGACGGCGACGATGCTCAGGGCATCCTGCCGATAGCTGCGGAAAGAGAGCATGGTGCCCACCTTGGGCTCGCGCAGCTCGTCGCGCCGCGTCTGCAAGTGCTGTTGTTTTTTTGCCGATGGCGGTACCTGAATGGTGTGAAAATCCCGCAGGGCCAGACCGGGCGCGGGCAGCTTGATGCCGAAGCGACAGGCGTGGCTCAAGGTCTGGTGTTCCGCTTCCTGGTCGCGACGGATGCCAAGAGCCGCGGCCAGCAGGCCCAGCAAGGCCGAGCGGCTGGGGTGATCGTCACTGGGGCGCTCCTGTCCCACAGCCTGTCCGCCCCAGGCGGCCAGCGGCGCATAGAGTTGAAAAACCAAGTAGTCGTCCATGAGTCAGCCCGCCACGAAGTCGACGATGTCTTTCAGGGTATCGCCCTCGCCGGCATGGGCGTTCATGGCGCGCCGTTCGTCGGCGCAGTCGCCATACATACGGTCGAAGTTGTCGCGCTGTTTTTCCAATGCCGCAATGGCGTCGCTCATCAGGTCATTGCCGCGCACGGGCTTCAGAAAGGCCACCGACAGACTGCGGGGTTGCTGGCTGCCTTTCTCCGCCAGCAGGTAGGAGGTATAAGCGCGGGAAGCGAAACTGTTCTGCTTGCCGGTGGGCGCAACCTTGGCCGCCGCCTCGGTGAGCGCGGCAATGGCCTTGTTCGCCAAGTCTTCATCCCCTTGCAGGTTCTCCACCAGCCGGTCGCGGTCGATGCAGATGTATTGATAGAACACGCCGGAGCCGAAACCGGCATCGCCCATGTGGCCCGCGCCGGCGTCTTCCTCGTGGGTGTTCAGATCATCCACGGCGGTGAAAAAGTCGTCCTCAATCTTCACCTGATTGACGGTGACGGCGTGCGCCACCTGCGCGGCGGCCTCGACATTGAATGCCGGGCTGGAGGCCAGCATGCGGCCAAACAGCGCGATATCCACGGCTTTGGGTTTTTCGCGAAGCAGCGCCAGTTCTTCCTTTTCGGGTTCCCGGTTCTCCGTTGCCAGGGTATCGGCCAAGGCCATGACCGCCTGCCATTCCTCGGGAGAGACATGGGCAAGCTGCTCGATCTCGAGCGGATTTTCTTTTTTGACCTTGCCAAAAACGGCAGCGATGGCGGAGGCCCATTTTTCGGCATCCTTCTCCTTGACGCCCGCGTTGGTCAGCTTTTCGTACACTTCCTCTCCCAGTCGCTTGGTGCGCGTACCCTTGAAATCACCCAAGGCACTTTCAAAATGTTCAGAGGTGCGCCAGGCCCGCTTGAGGCTTTGCGAGGAAACCCGCAACCGCTCCGTGCCGCCAACGATGGCGGTTTTCGGTCGTCCGAGGTCATCCCGGTTGAGATTGGAAGGCGGATACGCGGTAAGCAGATGCAGTTGGATGAAGGTGGTCATGAGATCACTCCTTGTGGTTTGGAAAACAGAGACTTGACGGGCCGCAACAGACAGCCTAAATTGAACGTTAGTACATTCGTAATAACAGGTTGAATGCCATGTTGAAGGTCAAGGTGACGCAAATTGGCAATTCCGCGGGCGTGGTGCTGCCCAAGGAAGCTTTGAAAAAGCTTGATGTCTCGCGGGGCGACGAGCTTTATCTGGTGGAGACGCCGGAAGGGCTGATGCTGACGCCCTACGATCAGGCTTTCGAGGCGCAGATGGAGGCCGCCGAGAAAGTGATGAAGCGCTACCGAAACGCCCTGCACCGACTGGCCAAATGAACCAGCCCATCTGGCTGCTGCCCGAAGCGGTTTTGGCCATGCACGGCATGTTGCTGGCGGCGCATGGCGGGTTGCCGGGGCTGCGTGATCCGGGGCTGCTGGAATCAGCACTGGCGCGTCCCCGAAACCTGTGGCACTACCAGCCGGAGTCGTCATTGTTCGCACTGGCCGCCTCCTATGCCTTCGCGCTGGTTCACGATCACCCCTTTCTGGATGGGAACAAGCGCATTGCGCTCACCGCCAGTGCGGTGTTTCTGGAGATTAACGGCCTTTCCCTGGACGCGCCGGAGGCGGAAACTGCCCTGCTGTTCGAGCAACTGGCTGCCGGCGAGATCACCGAGGAGGCCTTGGCGCGCTGGATGAAACATCACGCCAGACTCTTGGGCTCGTAATAGCCTTGCGCCATTCGGTACTGCCATTGACGGGTGCCCTGATAGCTATCGGGCCAGCGCTGCTGGGCACGCCAGTGAAGGCTTTCATCGGCAAGCTGTATGGGGTCTGCTGTCTTGCCCAGCTGCATGATGGCACGGCGCATGCCCTGGTAGAAGTCGTTAACGCTATTCGATGCCAGCAGGCGCTGAAAACGCAGTTCGCTGAACAGCGGGGTGTCGCCACCGGTTTTGGGGCGGCCCAGCAGAACAGCGGTGGGCTGGTCGGTTGGATTCTCCACCCAAGCCAACAGGCCGGCGATAAGCGCCAACCCTTCCGCGTCACGCTTGTTTTTCTGGCACAGCCGAAAATAGGCTGGCTCCAGCATCACGGCATCCAGCGTGTCGCAGCGGCGCAGGCGGGCGCGGTCGCCACGATGGTCTTTGTCATGCAGTTCCGTGTGCCATTCGCGAATGGCCTGCTGCTCTTCGTCTTTCAGGATAAATAAACGCATAAGCTACTCCAGTCAGGCTGCCAGGTTTTTCAGCGCGCGGCTGCCGTTGAGATGGTGGTTGAGTCCGCCCTTGCCGTCGCGCGCCTTGACCACGCGTTTGAGGTCACCATCTTCGTTCAGGCTGGACAGGGCGTATTGATCGAACAGTTTCCGGGCTTCGCCTTTCAGGGCGCCCGCCCACTTTTTCAACACCGCGTCGATGGCGTCTTCGTCATCGAGCTGTTCGACCACCTGTTGCAACAGGCGATAAAAAGGGGCTTCGGTAGCGGACCAGAAGTTGGCGTCGATAAACGACATATCGCCCTTGGCATCCTTTGGGCGATCGAACCAGGCGCTTTTCAACGCGGACTTGAGGGTTTTGAGCGCATCGGTGGCGCCCTCGATCATTTTTTGCGCGTATTCGGCAACATCCTCACGCGCTTCCTGATCGAGGTTGAACAGCGGCATTTCGGCCTCGTACCAGCAACGGGCCTTCATGTTGTCCATGTCATAGCCGAAGGCCCACAGACGGGGGGTGAAATCCAGTTCGGGAATGCGCTGTTGTCGATCGTCATAACTGCGCACGATCTGGGCGGGTGATCGGGTGAGCTTGCCCTGCTGTGCGGTGACCGCCAGGCCCAGCCAGTGGCGATAGCCCAGGCCACCGGGCTGCGCCTTGATGGAAAGGGGCTCCTTGTCTGTTTCGAGAACGTAAGGGGTCAAGGGGTGCCGCCAGTGACCCGCGTAATTGATGCCGTAGTTCTTGGTGATGTAGTGTTCCACCAGCAAAGGTGCCGATTCGCCGGTCAGGTCGCAGCGGCTCTCATTATCCAATTGCCGCAGACGCACGCGCCGGGGCATGGACCAGTACACCTGCAAGGGGTGGGCGTGTTCCGGGTAGGTTTCCATCCCTTTCTTTTCGCTGGTGCGGGTCGGCGCCATCCAGGGGAAGATTTTTCCAATGGCATCATTTTCGTGGTCACCGGGGAGTTGCAGCAGTTCATCCCGCGTCAACACATTGAGCCACAGGCGCCGCCACAGACAATCGCCTTCACTGTTTTCCGGTGGCAAGACCAAAGTGGTGAGCGGCCCGCCGCCACGCACTGATACGCGATGACCAACACCGCCGGATGGGGCATTGATCTGCAAAGTGAACAGTGCCAGGGCGGCCATCTCCGGCGAAAGTTTATTGATGCCGCCACGCTTGATGAAATGATCCTGATTGTCGCGCAGGGTTTTGCCGCCGGGTGCTTCGATGAACAGCGCGGCAATTTCTTTCTCCTCGCCCTCGTCCAGTGTCAGATCCTGCATGAAGGCCGGCTCGCCGATGGCAGAGAAGATTTCGAAGGCGCGCTCGTAGGGGGCAAAGGACTTTTCCAGCGTTTCGGCATCGGGCAGTTCACGCCACCACTGGCGCCACTCCTTGAGGTTTTCCGGCGCAAACGCGGTTTGCAGCAGGCCGATCAGGAACTGGTAGAGAGCGCCGCGAAAATCGGCGCGGGGGGCATCGATGTCGAGAATATCGGTTCGTCCAATCTCGTGGGGATGGATTTTTTCTGCGCCGCCGTCTTTCAGTCGAACCGGCAGCCAACTGTCTGTCAACAGATTGCAGGGATCATTGTTCGTCATAGTCAAGCTCCAGCCCGGTTGTGGGTGTGTAGCGGATAATCATATTTCTCTTTTTCCCATCTTTCCCGGTTGCATACCAGCTTTCACCTTTGGGAACCAGTGGCACGATAACACTGCTTTCATCGAACAGCCGTTCGCTTTCTCGCAGATTCTCCAGCACCCGTCGCAGCGTTGAATCATCCACTGGCGCAATTGCCTGCAACTGTTTGGCGTTGACCCGCAAGCTGGACAGATCCCAGGAATAATGGTCTTCCCGCGCCCAGGGTTCGAGCCGGCCGTCCTGCCAGCGGGCGAGGTAGATGGTCCGGCTTTCGTCACCGAGGCGTGTGGCGATGCGGGCTTCCTCGTCCCAGAGCGGGCCGCCTCGATAGCCACTTTCGAGCCGCAGGCTGGCGAACCGACCGGCATCGCGCTCGGCATGGGTCTCGCCATCGACCTCGGTCTTGGCGTCTATCAGTCCCGCCGGAACCGGGCCTTCGTCATCATAGACCGGCTCGAGCAGATCGCGGGCGTCGTCGGGCATTTTCCAACCGCCTTTTTCGCCCAAGAGCCTGGCGGTGCGCCACAGCACCAGGGTATCGGGGTAGACATACTGCGCTTTCGGGAATAGCGCCTTGTACCAGTCGGCCTGCGGTTCCTCGGTTGGTTCCGGCGTGAACACGTCGAGCACCGGCATTCCCCGCTCTCCCCGCTGGTGACGATGCAGCCTGCCGGCGCGCTGGATCAGCAGGTCGATGGGGGCGAGATCGGAGATCATGCGGTCGAAGTCGAGATCCAGCGATTGCTCGACCACCTGGGTGGCGATGAGCACTCGCCCCCGGCGCTGCTCCGGCGTGGCGTCCTTTCCGAATCGTTCCAGCATCTCTTGTTCGATGCGTAGCCGATCGGTCAGCGCATAGCGACTGTGAAACAGGTGCAGTTTGTCGTTGTCGAGCCAGTCGGCGGATTGCAGAGCGCGCCAGGCTTCGCGGGCGTCGTGAACGGTGTTGCGAATCCAGCAGATGCACTGGCCGTCCTCCACGGCGGCGCTGATCTCTTCGAGTAGCACTGTTTCATCATGGTACAGGCGCACGCCGACTTGTCGCGCCACCGAGGGGCGGGTGGTTACGGCTTGCTCCACGATGATGTCACTCGCGTTCGCCTGGGTGAGTAGCGGATAGTCTGTCGATTCCGGGGTGGCCTGTATTCCGCCCTGAAACGCGCCAATCAGGTCGGCCCGCTGTTTGCGGGTCAGCGTGGCCGAGAGCAGGATGACGCTGCCACCGAGAGCGGCATGAAAGCCGATCAGGCGCTTGAGGGGTTCCGAGGTGTAGGCGTCGTAGGCGTGCACCTCGTCAAGGATCAGCACCTTGCCGGCCAGTCCGAGCAGGCGCAGGGATTGATGGCGGGCGGGCATGACGGCGAGCAGGGCCTGGTCGATGGTGCCGATTCCGACATCAGCGAGCAGTCCCTTCTTGCGGTTGTCCGCCAGCCAGCGGTTGCATTGGGCGACGATGCTTTCTTCGTCGCCGTAGCGCGGATCACCGGTGTGCGCTGCCAGCAGGGATTGCTGGAACGACTCGGACAAGTGGCGGGCGCTGTGGCTGAGAATCAGGCTGGGGCGTGGTTCCCCCGAACGGTAGAGCCGTCGATAGACCTTGCGCATGCGGTCATACATGGCGTTGGCGGTGGCCATGGTGGGCAGACCGATGTATACGCCCTGCCCTTGTCCCGCCGCCATCAGCCGCGCGGCCAGGATCAGCGCCGCCTCGGTCTTGCCCGCGCCGGTGACGTCTTCCAGGATGAACAACTGCGGTTCCGCTTTGATGGGCAGATCGAGACAGGCCTGCTGCAGGGGCGTTGGCGTTTCAAGGTAGTGGAACAGTTCGCGGGGCTGTTCAGGGGGTTGGACGGGTGGCGGCAGAATGCCGGCAGCCGTCACGGCCTCTTGCGCCGCCGGCAGGGCGTGCCGTTCCCAATATTCGGCCAACGGCATGGGCTGATCGCAGTAGCGGAAACGTTCGCTGTCGGAACCCAGCCAGTCGGCCAGCACGGCGATGC
>DRPO01000642.1 GCA_011330835.1 Gammaproteobacteria bacterium
TGGAGCGCCAGTTGCGCAAAACGCCGGAAACCGGCGCCAAAATGATCGAGGACATCGACAGCGCCAAACGCCAGATCAAGTTTTTTGGCGGCATGTTCAATCCCGCCGTCGTTGGCCAGCTCGGGGAAATCTACCGCCAGTACATCAGCCCCCTGACCCCGCGCATCATCGTCAAGGGCGAACAATCGCACCTGGAAAACCCGGATACCGCCGCGCGGATACGCGCGCTGCTGCTGGCCGGCATTCGCTCGGCGGTCTTGTGGCGGCAGGCCGGAGGCAACCGGTTCACCCTGATTCTGAATCGCGCAAAACTGGTCAAGGCGGCCCGGGAGCTTCGGCAAGGCGGCGACTCGTGACTGGATTCCGTCAGATTTTTACCTGCGTCACAGACAAACGGCGCAATTCCGCCGACAATACCCCCACAATGAACGTTTGCCGGCAAGCGGACACACAACAGACAACACGAATCATGACCAGGCGCACATCCAATGAAAAATAAAGCCAACCGACCGATTGCGCCGGTGACCTCCGGTTCTCCCGAAATGTTTTTCGATCGCCTGAAAACCGGCGATCAGGCGCCGCAAATGGTGATGCTCCCGCCGGGACGCTTCATCATGGGGTCGCCCGAGGGCGAATTCGGCAGCTTCAACGATGAAAAGCCTCAACATGAAGTCTCCATAGACTACGCCTTCGCCATCGGACGCTACCCGGTCACCTTCTCCAACTATGATCTGTTTGCCCAGGAAACCGGTCGGGAACTGCCTTACGACGAGGGTTGGGGGCGGGGCATCCGGCCCGTCATCAATGTTTCGTTCAACGACGCCCTGGCCTATTGCGAATGGCTCAGCGAGCAGACCGGTCGCGAGTACCGCCTGCCGAGCGAAGCGGAATGGGAATACGCCGCGCGCGCCGGCACGACCACCGCTTACTGGTGGGGCGACAAGCTGGGGCAGGATCACACCGTCTGCGAAAGTTGCGGAAGCCGTTGGGACGACGACCGGACCGCGCCGGTTGGCCATTTCAAACCCAACCCGTTCGGGCTGCACGACATGCTGGGCAACACCTGGGAATGGTGCCCCGACCACTGGCATGACAACTACGACGGCGCCCCCGTCGACGGCTCCGTCTGGACCGATGACAACAACGAAAAACCCCGTGTCCTGCGTGGCGGTTCGTGGCTCAACAATCCCGTCAGCGTACGATCGGCGGTACGCTCCAATTTCCACCCCCACATGAAGGTCAATATCATCGGGTTCCGCGTCTGCGCCACCCTGTGATATCGCCAACGCCCCGCCATGGGGCCGCGTGCTCCCGCCTCGGCCCGACCTGAATCGAACAGGGCCTTCACAGCGTCAGTCTCATCGGCGGGAGGTATACTTCTCGCGTTCAAGAATACTCCGTTCAGGGTGCGTGGATTTTCATCGAGAGCAAGGCGCAAAAACGCAGGCATAGCGGGGCTACGTCAAGTTTTTGCAACGCAGCTATCGGCGAAAAGACGCGCGCCATGAATGGGGTATTCTTGATCGCGAGAAGTATATATTCTCAAACGCAACCCATATATAATACTGGCTTTGTTTTTCTCAGGGATTTTCCAGCGTGTCGAACCAGACGAACGATTCCTCCCGCCTCGGCGTGGAAGAGATCATCGCGGTCATCAGTGTCCTGATTCTGGCTACCATTTTCATCGGCTACTACCTCTGGCCAGGGCAATCCGAGAAAACGTCGCCGATCGCTAATGACGAATCCTCCGTTGCGGCTGTATCAGGGTTCGCGGTTGGCGACAACCAGAATAACGCCGTCGTCCCGGCTTCAGACCAGCACGGCGCAGGTGGAGAAACAGCCTTCAGAGCGACGGATTCCTCATCGGGCGATGCTCGCCCCGCAACGGGAAACACGCCCTATTCCGAAAATATCGCTACCCCCCTCCGTCCCACCGTGACCAATGGATCGGAATCCTCGGCGTCAGCCGCCGACGCCAGCCAAAAACCTCGACCGGGGAATACGACGCTGATCGAGGCCACCATGAACGCCAGCGCAACCGAATCATTTTCCGGGGGCGAATCCCTCGCTCAACCGGTTCCCGCGACAAAACCGACCGGCGGCCCCAAAAGCTCGGAAATCAGCGATCCGGTCATCACCTACCTCGATCGCGACCGCCTGACCAATGAGCTGATCATTAGCGGCGTCTCGCCACAGTCGGACGAGTATGTCGCCCTGCTGATCAACGGCGTGGATACGGGGCCAATCAAGCTCGACGCCGAAAAGAAGTGGCGCTATCGTTTCAAGGCCGGGGCCGGTGAATACTATGTGCGGATCATGCCCGCGACCGAAAAAGGCCCCATCGTTCGCGTCGACGCACTGCCAACGCTGTACAACATTTCACTGGCTCCGATCTCGCCAGAATCCACCGAGGCGGGCGCGGAAATCTCGCTGCTCTCCGGTGAATTCCGAAAGGTCAAAAAGGGCGAAACGCTCGCGCAAATCGCGAAACAGACGCGGATGCGCCCCCAGGATTTGCGACTTGTCAATGGCCTCGCCGCCAACAAATCGCTCAAGGAAGGCGATGTGCTCTTTATTCCCGTCACCCAATAATGACTCAAAAAAGGTTGCCGCCCATGGAAACGTTCAACATCGACACTGCCCGGAACAACATGATCGAGCAACAAATCCGTCCCTGGGACGTGCTCGACATGAGAGTGCTGGATGTGCTCAGAGACACCCCGCGTGAAGCGTTCGTCCCCGAAGACAAGCTGGATCTCGCCTTCATGGATATCGAGATTCCCATTGGCCACGGGGAGACCATGCTGACGCCCCGGGTAGAAGGACGCCTTCTCCAGTCGCTCGACCTGCAGCCCAGCGATTCGGTATTGGAAATCGGGACGGGCACGGGTTATCTGACCGCTTGCCTCGCCCGACTGGCCGGCGCGGCCTTCAGCGTCGATATTCACGAAGATTTTACCCAACGCGCCAAAAGCAA
>DRPO01000643.1 GCA_011330835.1 Gammaproteobacteria bacterium
CACGGGCCGTTTTCCGAGGCGGATTTCGCCGCGCTGCCCGAGACGCACTGGACGCTGCTGGTGACCGATGTCGAAAAATATCTGCCCGAGCTGCGAACGTTGATCGAGCCTTTTCGCTTTATCCCGGACTGGCGCATCGATGATCTGATGATCAGCTATGCGGCGGATGGCGGCAGCGTCGGGCCGCATACGGATGAGTATGACGTCTTTCTGTTGCAGCTCGACGGCGAGCGCGAATGGCGCATCGGCGGGCTGGCGCGCGACACCGAGCATCTGCCGGATATCGACCTGAAAATTCTCAAGCATTTCGAGCCGGAACAGGTCTGGCGCGTGAAGCCCGGCGATCTGCTGTACCTGCCGCCCGGCGTCGCGCATTACGGCATCGGGCGCGGGCCTTGCCTGACGGCTTCGGTGGGGTTTCGCAGTCCTTCCCATCGGGAGATTCTGCAAGCCTGGTGCGAGCGGTTGATTCTGGATATCCCGGAAGCGGCGCGGCTGGAGGATCCGGATCTCGCGCTACAGGAGAACCCCGGCGAGATCAGCGCGGCGGCCAGCGAACAGTTCCAGCGCATCATTCAGGCGCGGCTGGCGCAGTCGCCGCTGGCGTTCAAGCGCTGGCTGGGCGAGTTCCTGACGGAGCCTCATCCCATTCTCGACGAGACGGAGGAACCGACGCTCGACGAGCCGGCTTTCCACCGCGCCCTGTCGGCGGCCGGGACGCGCATCGAACGCCTGCCGGGAAGCCGCATCCACTGGCAGCGCTGCGGGGATGAATGGATACTCTCGGTCAACGGCGAGTCCTGGCAAATTCCGGAGGAGCTGGGAGAAGCCGTCAAGCGGCTCGCCAGCCAGTTCAGCCTCCGCGCCGACGCTCTGCCCACAAACCCGCGGGCGGGCGGCCTGCTCTGGCGGCTCTATCTGGCGCGAGCGATCACCCTGGTCGAAGTCTAATGCCTCCCTGGCGAGTCCGTGAGGCGACCTGGCAAAACGACCGCGCCGCGCTGCGCGATATCCGCCAGCGCGTGTTCATTGAAGAACAACGAGTCCCGCCCGAACTGGAGTGGGAGGCCGCCGACCTCACCGCCCGTCACCTGCTGGCGCTGACGGAGGAGGATCAGCCCATCGGCGTCGCCCGTATCCTCCCCAGCGGCCAGATAGGCCGCATGGCGGTGCTGCCGGAATGGCGTCGGCAAGGCGTAGGATCCGCCTTGTTGCGGGCCGCTCTGGTTATCGCCAGCGACGGCGGCGCGCGACGCCCCTTTCTGCACGCTCAAAGCGCGGCCGTGGATTTTTATACTCGCCACGGATTTCACCAGGTGGGGGAGGAATTCATGGAGGCGGGGATTCCACATGTTGTCATGACCCACTCGGCCACTACGGAGTAACGTCGCAGGCCGGAAATTGCCCCTGGCTCCGAGAATCGCCATCCGCCTGGAGAACGATGCTGCCATCCTCGATCTGGTTGCCGTATATGTCGGTCACGCGGAACGTCAGCGGCCCTGGCCCCAGTCCGTCCTCGGCGACAAAGTAGTTGTAGAAAGCCCTGGGAATGGTCCGGTACTGGTTGTCGTTGCCGAGGACTTCGAGTCGGGCGATGCGGTTGCGATGGTTGCGCACCTGGACGGCGGCCCAGTATGAATTGCTGCCCGATTTGAAGTGGTAGCGTATGGGATCATTGATATCGCAGGGAACCTCGCGCCAGCGGATATGAACCCGGCCCGACTGTGGATCGGCGATTTTCGAGAACGCCGCCAGGCTCAGATCCAGATCGCCGGGCTTGCACTCGGGACAACGGTCGACGACCTTGACGACCACTTCGCCCAGCGGCCCCGTGACCGCGAGACAGCCGCCGCAGGCCGCGCTATCGGCGTACTGGTGGTCGTTGAGGGCGGCGACCATCTGGTCATCGGGTTGCGGCAGCCCGCAGGAGCCTTCGCCTGTCGCGTTGATATCATAGAACGTGCCATCGCCTTCTTCCGAGGCTAACAGGGCGACTGGCGCGGGGTCCGGACAGGACGTTTTGGCGCTGCCGCCATCCGAACCCGGAGGCTCGGGAAAAGGCGCGTCCGGCGGTTGCCCCAGCCCTCCGGGATCCTGACCGCCATCACCGGAGGTCGAGCCGGGGCCTGTCTGGCCCGCCCCATCGCCCTGGGAACCCGAATCCGGAGCTGATGTCCGGGCGCTGTCGTTGCAAGCGCCCAGCATCAGGCTGAACGCTATCGCCGCCAGGCCCTGGAAAAATCGCGCCCGGGATGAGGAAGTGAAGATGAGCATGGCGTCTCCCTGTCTGATTCAGAATGTCGCGTATTGTGATCGGAAGAATTCATTAAAGTTTGCGCCAGGGGAACGAACAGGCGCTTGTGGCGAACAAACGGCCATCCCCCTACAAATGCTGTCTTTTACTTCTCGCGTTCAAGAATACCCCGTTCAGGGCGCGTGGATTTTCGTCGAGAGCCAGACGCAAAAACGCAGGCATAGTGGGGCTACGTCAAGTTTTTGCAACGCAGCTATCGGCGAAAAGATGCGTGGCCTGAACGGGGTATTCTTGGTCGCGAGAAGTATTCATGCCATTTGGCCGGCGAATCGGCTAGAATCCCGACAAAACGGAGAGCGCTTTGGATTTTTTACCTGTTTTCATGAATATCAGGGATCGCGACTGCCTGGTGGTGGGCGGCGGTTCCGTGGCGGTTCGCAAGGCGGCCATGCTGCAAAGCTGCGGCGGGCGCGTCGTGATCGTTTCGCCCACGCTGGATGACGAGATGGCGG
>DRPO01000644.1 GCA_011330835.1 Gammaproteobacteria bacterium
CGGATCGATATCAACCTCAAGTTCAGCCAATCCGAGGGAAATCCTTACTACAGGGATATCGTCAGAGAATTCTATCGGGAAGCCAGAAAACGCCACCGCAAGTTCCCCCTGGTCCGCGCGCTGGAATGGGGGGTTGCGCTCTGTCGGCTCCCCAACGCGTTCGACGATTATTTCATGATGCTCGAAGGGGCCGCCCGGCGTAACTACAAAAAGGCGGTCCGACTGGGGTACCGGTTCGATCTGCTCGACTACAACAACCATCTGGACGAGGTTACCCAGATATGGCGATCAACGACGGTAAGACAGGGCGAAATGCCGGAAGACTTCCTGACTCGCGACGCCGTCCCCCACAAGAACCCGCCCACGCTGGACCCGACGCACGACTACCCCTATTTTGGCGTATTCAACAAACAGGGCGAACTACGCGCCTACGCCTCCTGCCTCATCGCAGGGGAAGTCTGCATGCTTGAACATATTTATGGCCACGCCCGGTTCCAGTCGGACGGTTACGTTCCCATGCTGATCATCTCCATTGGCCGCTACTTGCTCGACAACCACCCGGGAGTCAGGTACTACGGCTATGGCACCTATTTCGGGGCCAGCAAAACGATGAAACGATTCAAACGCAAATTCTCGTTCCTGCCTCATCGAGTCAACTGGGTGCTGTGATCCACGGGTGACGCCTCCATTCCCGTAAGCCTGATAAGCCAAAGGCGCATCAGGCATTGCCGACAGCGCCCCCATTGCCTGAGCGCTTTCGTATTGGTCTGGATCCCGGCGTTCGCCGGGATGACGCCCAGGATGGCGGCGGGATATCCGCTCCCTGTAGAGATATCCTGGCCGTTGTGGCGGCAACAATGCCCGCCGCGCTCAGGGCGCACAGGCTTCCCTGCCGGAGACTACCCCATTGGATTAACGCCCTTCGTGGGAATGACAAGATACGGTAGACGGCTGCGCCACGCCGTGGCTTTACCCGTTACAAACGGGACAGCACTGTATTGAGCGCTTGCACGCCGCGACTGACCCTTTCGTTCGCCCCCCTGTTGGAATGAGGCACCGGAACATCGGGAATCTCTTTCCCCAAAAAGGGACACAGCTTCTCCCATCCATCGCCGTTTTCCCAGCAGATTTCCAGAAAGTCCCCTTCCCTGCCAGCGAAATAGTCTCGCACCTCCGCGTTGTGGCGGAGATACTGGTCAATATGCGCCTGTTCTTTCCCATGCGGAAAACTGTAGCCATACGCGAGCTTGCGACAATGCTTGAAGGGGGGCGTGCGCAGGGCGTGCTTTTTCAGACTGCGGAGCCACACTTCGGGAGAAGAACGGGTGGTCAGGATAAACTTGCTCCCGGGATATCGCTTGTCAAGCTCGCGGTAGATCACCGGCCAGGGCCAATCTTCGAACAGGTCATAACTCGCGATGACTTTCTCGACCCCGGAAAAATCATTGTGTCTTACCACGTCAACCAGTAACGACCGATGGCACCCGGTGGCGCGATACCCCAGGATTCGACCGCAATCGCCAAGCGTCGTCGTTCCCGTTTTGTTAAGTCCAATCCCGAAGATTTTTGGATGATTACTATCTGATTTCATTGAACTCTCCTCATCTTTACCAACCCTGGAATTCCGGGCAATTCGCCGTGGCGCATGCGCCGCGCGCGTTCGGCATATATCGGATTACCCCGCCGCATTGACGGCGAGAGGCTCCTCCAGACTCAGCGTTCCCCGAATGTCATACCAGGGGTTGGGAAACGCGGAAAACAGCTCGGGGAGTCTCGGGTGCGCCTTCCAGTCGAATCCGTCCTTCCAGCCGTTACACAACTCCTCGGGACTCGCGCGGCGAATTTTTTCCTCGGAATCAAAAGCGTTATAGGAAGGCTTTCGATATCGCTCCAGGGCAGCTTCGGCGCATTCAAGATCAAGCTCCCGAGCCAGCAACTCGATAGTTTCTTCTCGTTGCATGACCATGTCTTCGTATCGCAGCACCAGCCAGTCCTCGCCGGGCGCCAGCGACATGGGGATAAAATTTTCCAGGAACCAGCCGGCGACATGCCGCTCCAGATCCGTTCCCTTGTTGACAATCTCCTCGACCACCGCCACCTGACGCGCATCGAGGCGCGCTCGGAATCCCGGCGAATGCACGAAGCCCCGCGCCGCCGAAGGCCATTCATTCTTCAGTATGGACATGGCGGTTGGAATCGGATGCCTCATCTGGAATATCACCTGGCTGTTGCTGAGCTGTCGCAACTCGCGAATGTAGTTCTTGGCGTAAAAAATCTTGAAAATAACCCGGTCATAACGGAAATTGAAAGGCTCTTTCCAAAACTTCCATTGCGTATTGAACACCTTGCGACCGGATTCGATATCCCTGAAATAGCTAAAGAGTTTTTCCTTTCCGCTTTGGTCGAGATCGACGAAAAAACCGTCTACTGGTTCAGGGAGCTTTCGCCGGTAGGGATTGGCGTTCAGCACCGTATCGAAGATCTCGACCACGCGCTTCGTATTTTTCTCCGCTGAAAGCAATTCGATCAGCCAGGTTGAACCGCCTCGACGATTGGAAAACACGAGGATATTCGGCTTTCCGGGCTTTCGCCGATAATGCATGCGGCCCAGCGTATTGTTCGCCAGGTGGCGCAGCATCACTTTCGATTGGTACCTTATGTTCAACTTGTTATTCTCCAGTGGAATATTCCAGAACGCCTTGCGAGTTCACCAGATACTTCCCTTGAGATTCCAACACCAGTCTGGCTTTGGAACCTCCACGAGCAGAACCGGGCGCATAGCGCGCTCCAGGCTTCAAACCCGCAAGAATCACTGTCTTGTTGGGCGTATCTCGATCCACGGGAAACTCGATCTCCCGGGGGGCCAAACCGCTGCCGGACGGGTTTCTCGCGAACAACACCATCCGGCTTCCCGATTCGTCATGAATCATTACGCCATCGAAGCTCTCGTCCTGAATGAGTTGAACCTTTGGCGCCCTGTTGTTGTCACTCTCCGTCGGGAACAAAACCGTCAGAAAGTTATGCGCGAGCTTGTTATCCGCTGGTTCGATCTCGATTCGCCATTGGCCATACGGCGTCTTTTCAAAGTTGGTCTCTATGCCGTTGGGCGAATTCTCATCGCCTTTCCAGTGCCAGTTGTAGTTTTTTCCGAATACCCAGTAGGCCTTTTTTCCCCTGCCCCCAACAACCCGCAGGTTATGCGACTTCGGCAAGAGTGAATACAGCATCAATTTCCCTTTCCCATTGATCGCGCTGGCACTGACCGCGCCGGGGTACAGCGTTTCGCCCTCCGATATCAATCGTCCACGAGACGGAATCGAGGGCTTCTCCTGCAGATGGAAAAGGAGCTTTGTGTTGCTCCCGCTGAATTCCGGACGGGTCACTTCAACACGGTCATAAAGAACCACATAATCATTGGGCGACCGAGGGGAAGAACGCAGATAGACCAGTTCCCTGTTGAACGCCTTGACCTTGGGGATATTGTTTTTCATCCCGGTATCCAGAGACTGCGCGTAATAAGGGCTGTTATAGGCCTTCGCCCCGTCGCCGGAAAGATAGACGTATTCCCCGCGATCGATAAATCGGGTCATGTCGCAAGTATCGTAGTATTTGCGATCCTTGCGATACTGTTCCACCGAGCGGGGAGCTCGCGTCGCGGGATAGACAGCCCGCTGGCCACCATCATTGGAGGAGGCGTTGTAGCGAACACGCTTGAAATCTTCGTTCTTGTTATAGACAACCAGCGTATTGTGAGCGATGGTTCGAATGTAGTAGTTGGTGTCGTGATTGGAGGTGCCGTTGCCACTGTAGACCCCGCTGTCCAGCAGTAGCGGGGCCGAGCGGTACAAGGTAAAGCTGTTCTGGTCGAGGTGCTGGTGATAGGCGAAAAAATCCCCGCAACGGAAGTTCAGAACCGTGACGCGCGGATCCAGATCGTCGGCTCCGTCTGGCCAGCCGCCGCGCAGGAATACATTCCCCAACGATGGATCATAGTGGCTCTTCAACGTTGGAGTCTCGCCTCTCCGGTCGGCGTCGAACCAGAGGAACTCGGCGTACTGGATAAATTGATGCGAGCGGCCTGTTTCGGGCGCCGCCAGATAGGCCTGCAACTGCCGGGCTATCGGGTCATCGGGGTAACGCTGAATCAGAATCAGCGCGGCGATTCGCCAATAGCTGTCCATGGTGACCCGGTTTCTCTCGTAGTCGCCAAACGAGGTGTAGGGATGAATACTAAGCTTGTTGCCTTTGAAGACCCCGGGCAAATGCTGCAACAACAGGGTTCCGAAACGCTCCCTGAACCATTCGCTCGACTCGAAGAGATCTTCTCCCGTCGCCGTCAGCCACGCATCCGCCAGACGCATCCGGCTAAAGTTGGAAATCGCATCGTAGACAAAGCCTTCGGGCCAACCCCCGCCTTTGGCGATCAAGTCGAGAAACGCCTTTTCCTGGGGCCAACGGACAAATCTGAAATAGTCCAGCCATTCTCGGGCGCGCGGATTGTCGCCGTAGGTTGCGAGCCCGATCAGGGCAAAGGAGTAACTGAATCTCGGCCAATAGTTCCCCAGGCCGGGATTATCCGGCTTGCCCCCGCGCAAAGAACGCGCTTTTTCCAGATACCGGTCGCCCCAGTCATTGAGGTAGCCTATGAATCTCTCCTTTTCCGACCCGGTCATGGTTCCAGCGCACCAGTCATAGACGGTCGCCAGGTCGCCGCCCAGCGAATTTCCCAGCTTCTTGCGCCCCATCTTCTTGAACGCCAGAGCCACGGCGTCCCGGCAATATTCGGCTTCCCCGGAAACAACCGAATACAGCGCCTCGGACAGCATTTCACCGTTCTTTCTTGCCGCCAGTTTCTTTAACTTCCGCCAGGCCTCGGTGTTGTTTCCAGCTCTGTCGCGCAATGCTTCCAGACGCTGGGCATTCAAATAGATTCTCGGATGCTGCGCCGCCATCCGGTAGAGTCGGATACTCAGCGGGCTTCCAAGCGTCTCGCCTTGAAACGAGACAGAGAATCGCCACACCCCCGCCTTGTCGGGCGTAAAGGTCAACGCTCGTCCGGTTCCGATGACCTGTCCAACCCGATAGGACGATCCCGCCGCGGGCTCAGCCACCCGCCACTCCAGTTGCGCCCCCCCCCAGCTTGCAATCGACGTCCGCCTCAGCCGCGATCCGGCGTCCAGCGTTACAGGCCCGCCATCCCACGCCAACTGGTCCATATCCAATTGGGGTGGCGTAGCCGGACTCGCCAACGCCGTTGACGACAACGTAGTGGACAGTTTGTCCAGCAAGCGCATCCCGGAATAGGCCAGATCAACAATCCCGGCATTGGCGGGATGAAGGCAAAGCAGCAAGAAAAGGCCTTGCAGAAACCGACCATGGCCAGGACAGAGTCTCGCGGGTAGAAGCTTCACGCCATTTCTCCCCCGAAACGTTGAGTGTAGCGACGATCGATCCAGCGAAAGAAACCCGAGTCGAAA
>DRPO01000645.1 GCA_011330835.1 Gammaproteobacteria bacterium
CGAGAAAGGGGCGTCGATTATTTTAAGCTTAAGAACCTTGGAGCGCTCCAGCCGTTGGGAACAGTTTTGGGCAAAGATCAGTCAATATGGGACGGTATGTTGAACTTAACATCATACCGTAGCTACACCCCCCTTTCACAATCTCTGGCGAGCTGGAGCCGGTCAACAGGTAACGGCCCGTTGCCTTGCGATCCTGGTCGACCACGCCCCGCAGTACGCGAAACAAATCCGGATACTGCTGCGCCTCGTCGATAATTGTCGCCTCCCGACGGCGACTGAAAAAACCCAGCGGGTCGCTGGTGATCAACTGGTAGTCGTCGGGTCGCTCCAGATCGTAGTAACGCCAGTCCGGGCGCAGCTTTTTCACCAGCGTCGATTTGCCGCATTGCCGCGGACCCACAATGGCGACGACCGGAAACAGCGACAACAATCGGTCGATCTTGCTTTCCAGGAATCTTGTCTTATCCGTCATATTTAAACTATGACGTTAAATATTCAGGGTGTCAAGCGAGGCGCATCCCCAACCTCCGGGGATATGCCTCTCCCGCCCAAGAACACCCCATTCCGGGCGCGTGTGGCGAAGAGTTGAATCCCGTGGTTGCGGAAGTAACGGGTGGAGGTGACGGAAGTCGAGCGAACTATCGGGCGCCGTAGCCGGCGGGCCGCCGGCGCTCCCAAGAAGGATATAGATCAAGAATGCCCCGTTCAGGGGCGTAGGTTTTCGTCGAGAGCAAGGCGTAAAAACGCGGAGGATACTCTCATGGACACCCAATGAACGCCGCCCGCTGCCTTGGTTTCAACGGCCAAACATTGGGTGTCCCTGATTGCTCTTGCTCCCCCTCCCCTGACTGCTGACACTGATTGCTGGGCAGCGCTTCTGCCGCTCTTCCTGGGAGCGCCGGCATCTTGCCGGCTGCGCCCGCAGGGAACCTGATGTCGCGAGGGCGTTCCTTGAAAACTCCGATCCAGGAACCCGATTCAATAATACCGTTTCAGCGTCACCACCTCGCCGCGAGCCATGTATTCGCTGGCGCCGAGGCGGGAGACGGGTTGCAGTTTGTCGACCTGGACCTTGACGCGGCCCTTGTCGTCTTCGGTGGCGATGCTGTCGTCGAGGTAGATGGTTTTGATTTCGCCGTAGATGACGGCTTGTTCGACCTTGCCGATGATGTGGATGTCGCGCAGTTCGCAGGCGTAGGCGATTTTGCAGTCGGTCAGGCGGGGGAGGGCGAAACCCTGGAATTCCGTGGTGGCGAGGTCGAGGGCGTCTATTTCAGATTGGTTTTCGTCCAGCGGGCTGGCGCTTTGGTTGAGCGCTTCCAGTGAGTCGAGGCTGGCGATATGTACGGTGAAGCGCTTGCGCTCGATGATGTTGCGGCGGGTGTCCTTGTCGGCGCCATCGGGTTTTTTGCCAATGGATAGCATGATCAATGGAGGGGCGCTGCAGATGGCGTTGAAATAGGAGAAAGGGGCGAGGTTGTAATTGCCTGTCGCATTTTCCGAAAGCACCCAGGCGATGGGGCGGGGCACGAGCGTCTGGGACATCAGATAGTAGCGTTGCGCCGCTTCGAATTGGTCGAGTCGTAACAGCATGGGTCAGTCCTGTGGGGCGTTGGGAGATTCGGAATAGTCGTTCCATTTTTCGTCGATGAGCGGCAGCGCCCGCGCGGGCGGCAGGGCGCTCAGCCGGCCATCGGCGTGGCGGGTGACGAGGCCATCGGCGGTGAGTGCCTGGATGGCGTTGTCGATGTCGAAGTCGATGTTCACGCCAAAGGTTTCGGCCAGTTCGTCTTCGATGCGCTGTTTCAGCACCGCCAGGGGTTGCGGCTCGTCGGCCTTGAGCAGGGCGTGATAGAGCAGGTAATTTTCCTTGATCTCTTCTTCTTCGGCGCGGTCGGTCAGCAGGGTGAGCACGCCGCGATTGTTGGCGAGGTTGTGAAAATAGAGTTTTTGCGCCAGCACCATCATGTATTTGTTTTTCTGCGTGAAGAATTTCTTGACCTGGCGGAATACGACGCCGGCGAGTCCGAGCAGGACGCCGGCGGCGGCCAGGGGGTTGGCGGCGGCGGCGAATTTGGTGGCCGCGCCGACGGCGCTGCCGATGGTTCCGCCGCCGGCTGTGACGCCGAGCTTGATCTTGTCGAAGGGCCTGAGCCGGATGCGGGTGTTGGGAAACAGCATTTCCAGATCGATCTGCGGAATGCGCTTGAAGGTTTTCAGGTAGATGTAGTCGCTGTCGATCTGTTCTGGCAGACGCTCGCGGGCTTTTTTCAGGCGTTTTTCGGCCTTTTTCCGGCTGATCCGATGCTCGGCCATGATCTCTTCCAGACGCTGCGCTTTGGGTTTGAGTTTGAGCAGCAGAAACAGCCGCTGGAAGATGGCGACCTCGATTTTCTTCTTGCGCAGGAACAGCGTTTTCGGATCGCGCCGGTAAAGGGTTTCGACGCCGGAGCCTCGGGAGTAGAGCAGAACGCGTTCGAATTCGGAGAGATCCACCTGAAGTTCGAGGCCATAGGCCGAACCGGCGGCGAAGATGCGCTCCATGTCTTCCCGGAGGACCGGCTGGTAGTTGGCGTGCCGGAGCATCGTTTCGAGTTCGTTGATCAATTCGTTCTGCAGTTGCCGTTTTTGCGCCGCGTCGTATTGCCGCACCCGCCGGGTGTCGCGGTCGGGGCTGAATGGCAGATAGCGTTCCTTGAGACGCAACAACTGATCCCGGAACTGAAGATGTCGCCAGGCCGCCAGCCGGTGCAGCAGCCGGGCGTAGGCGTCCCGGTTTTCGGGAGCGGCGTCCTGGAGGAGATGCTCGATCAGCGCGAAGCGGCTGATCGGGATGAAGGCTTCCTTTTCCGTGCTCATGGCGTTGCGATCAGGTGATGACGGAGGGCGCTTGCCGACCGGTGAAATGCGCGATGCGCGCCAGTTCGACGGCCAGGGCGGAGAGCGGCGCGACCAATTCGGTAGCAGGTCGGGCGTAATCCTCCGCGTTGTCGGTATAGGCTTCCAGATAAACCCGCAGCGTGGCGCCGCGTGTGCCGGTGCCGGAAAGGCGATAGACGATGCGGCTGCCGTTGTCGAAGCCGATGCGAATGCCCTGGTGTTCGCTGACGCCGCCATCGACCGGGTCGGTGTAGGCGAAGTCGTCGGCGTAGTCCACCGTCAGCCCGTTCAGCGTCTGGCCGGCCAGGCCGGGGAGTTGTTCGCGCAAATGCTCGACCAGCGAGTGAGCGCCGTCGCTGTCCACCTCTTCGTAGTCGTGTCGCACATAGGCGTTGCGACCGAAGGTTTGCCAGTGCTGGTGGACGATGTCGGCGACCGATTGTTCGCGCACGGCCAGCAGGTTGAGCCAGAACAGCACCGCCCACAGTCCGTCCTTTTCGCGGACATGGTTCGAGCCGGCCCCGAAGCTCTCCTCACCGCAAAGCGTGATGCGGTCGGCGTCCAGCAAGTTGCCGAAGAACTTCCAGCCCGTGGGTGTTTCATAACAGTCGATGCCCAGCTGGCGGGCGACGCGGTCGACGGCGGCGCTGGTCGGCATCGAGCGGGCCACGCCCTTCAGGCCATCGCGGTAGGCGGGGATCAGCTTCGCGTTGGCGGCAAGGATCGCCAGGCTGTCGCTGGGACTGACGAAAATCTTGTGGCCGAGAATCATGTTGCGGTCGCCGTCGCCGTCGGAGGCGGCGCCGAAGAACGGGCCGTCGTCGGCGAACAGTTTGTCCACCAGCGCCCTGGCGTGGCTCAGGTTGGGGTCGGGATGGCCGCCGCCGAAGTTGGGGAGGGGGTCGCCGTTCATGACCGTGCCAGCGGGACAGCCCAGACGCTCCTCGAACAGCGCCCGGGCGTAGGGGCCGGTGACCGCGTGCATGGCGTCGAAGGCGATGGGCCGGTTCTGACGGGCGAGGTACGCAGCGATCCGGTCGAGGTCGAACAACGATTCCATCAGCTCCAGGTAGTCGCCGACCGGGTCGAGGATGCGCACGCGCAAGTTGCCGAGATGGGTTTCGCCGGTTTGTGAGAGGTCGATGTCTTCGCGCTCGGCGATGTGGTATTGCTCGATTGTCCTCGAGATTTCGTAGATGCGCTCGGTGATCTTCTCTGGCGCGGGGCCGCCGTTGGGGGTGTTGAATTTGATGCCGAAGTCCTTGTCCGGTCCGCCGGGATTGTGGCTGGCGGAGAGGATGACGCCGCCGTCGGTCTGGTATTTGCGGATCAGATGGGAGGCCGCGGGCGTGCTGAGAATGCCGTCCCGGGTCACCAGCACTTCGGCCAGGCCGTTGGCCTCCGCCATCTTCAGGATGGTCTGGATGGCGACGTCATTGTAGTAGCGGCCATCGCCGCCCAGCACCAGCCGCGCGCCCTCGCGTTGGGGCAGGGCGTCGAGGATCGACTGGACGAAGTTCTCCAGGTAATGCGGCTGGGCAAAGGTTTGGACTGGCTTGCGCAGCCCGGATGTGCCGGGGCGCTGGTCGGTGAACGGCGTGGTCTTGATGGTTGGCATGGGGTCTCCTTGGCGTGTTCTTGGGCGCGAGAAGTATATGCTAGTATTTTTTCATGCGTTGGCCCGACAACTGTAGTTACTGTGAAAGTCCCGTCCCGGGGAGCCTGGCTGCCCTGATGGATCTGTACGAGCAGAATTACATGCGGCTGCGTTGTCTTTGTCCCGGGCTGCGGCATCTTACCGGAAGTCATGTCTCCCGCGCGACCGGCGCTCACGATCTGATCCTGCGCATTCACGATCAGTCCCGTCACACCACCACGCTGGAATTGACCTACGCGATGAAGGACGGCGAGAACCGCCCCGACGTGGTCATTCGCCTGTGTCATGACTCGGTGCAGGCCGAGGTGGTCACCAGCCGGTGCCGGCTTCGGCGGGACTGGATCGCGCCCAATCGGGTCGCGGCCAATTCCGCCCTGGTCTGTCGCTGGCGGTACAATCGCTTTCTCTACAAGTGGCTGAACTACCTGCACCGTCAGGGGCATCAGTTCGTCGAAGCCGGGCCTCGCGCGAACGAGCGAAATCTGGTGGACGCGACGACAGGCTGACACCCTTTTTTCTATCCGGGATAATAGCCCTTCCCGTTTGGGGTATATCTCAATATATCATTTATAATCAATAACTTGTCAGAGTATATAATACTTGACTAATCTACTCGGTTA
>DRPO01000646.1 GCA_011330835.1 Gammaproteobacteria bacterium
GGCGTTTTCATCCTGGCGGACATGCCCTACAAGATCGGGGATTACGTTGTGCTGGATAGCGGGGAACGGGGCGCGGTCACGCATATCGGCATCCGCAGCACCCGGTTGCTGACGCGCGATGACGTGGAGATGACGATTCCGAACTCGATCATGGGGAACTCCAAAATCGTCAACCAGTCGGGCGGGCCGTATGAAAAATTCCGCATCCGCATTCCGGTGGGCGTGGCCTATGGTTCGGATATCGACCAGGTTCGGGCGTTGTTGATCTCGGTGGCCAAGGGGAATCCCAGCGTTTGCAGCATCCCGGCGGCGCGCGTCCGGTTTCGCGCCCTGGGCGCCTCCAGCCTGGATTTCGAGCTGTTGTGCTGGGTGGACAAGCCGGTGATGCGGGGCAGGGTGACCGACGAGTTGCTGACGGCCATCTACAAGCTTTTCAATGCCGAAGGCGTGGAGATTCCCTATGCCAAGCAGGATGTCTATATCAAGGAGATGCCGGCTTTGGCCGCGCGTTCCGAAAACGCGTCCAGCGAGCGGGAATTTGGCAGTCATGGGGAAATCCCCTAATCTGCGCGGGTCCGAAAATCTGGAAACATCCAATGAATAACAGTGAATTATACGAGAAAATTCTCAGAAACCTCGGAGAAGATCCCGACCGCGACGGGTTGATCAAGACGCCGGCCCGCGCCGCCAAGGCGATGGAGTTTCTGACGCGCGGATACCACCAGTCCCTCGAACAGGTGCTCAATGGCGCGGTTTTCGATTCCGACAACGACGAGATGGTCATCGTCAAGGATATCGAACTGTATTCACTGTGCGAGCATCATATTCTGCCGTTCGTTGGCAAGGTGCATGTCGCCTATCTTCCCCGGGGCAAGGTGATCGGGTTGTCCAAGGTTGCCCGAATTTCGGACATGTTCGCCCGCCGGTTGCAGATCCAGGAAAACCTGACCAAGCAGATTGCCGAGGCGATTCAGGAAGTCACCGACGCCGCTGGCGTTGGCGTGGTCATTGAAGCCCAGCATTTTTGCATGATGATGCGCGGCGTGGAGAAACAGAACTCCTGGACCGTTTCCTCGATGATGCTCGGCGCCTTTCGTGAAAACCACCGAACCCGCCAGGAGTTCCTCAACCTGATCAAGCGCTGATCGGGGTAGTCCCGCGGCGCCTTCCCCGGCGCTCATGGCGCCTGCGCAACGGGTTTCGGAGCGCGCGAGTCCGTCCTGGACCACAGCGGCGGCTGCATCCCCGGAAAAGCGCCGGGCGTATAGGAAGTCAGATCAATCGGGTTGGTTGGATTGGTCCCGGGGCGGCGCCGGGTGGATGCAACCATTCGTGGTAGTATTTCCGACACTCAATAACTCAAACAGAAATCGATGCCTGAGACCGATCCGTATGCGGAGTTGCTGAGACTCTGCGCCCAGGGCGATCAGAAAGCGTTCGCGAGGTTGTATACGCTGACATCGCCAAAACTGTTCAGTCTGTGCCTGCGGATGATGAAATCCCGGCAGGCCGCTGAAGAGGTTCTGCAGGAGGGGTTCGTCAAGATCTGGACCCGCAGCGGAACCTTCGACAGGCGCAAGGCTTCCGCGATGACCTGGATGACGACGGTCGTGCGCAATCGGGCGCTGGACGTGATTCGAAGCAAAAAAAGCCGTCCGGTGGAAGTGGACATGGAATACGAGGGCATGGACTTTGCCGCTGATGATTTGACGCCAGTGGAGACGACGGGAATGAACTGGTCGGCGGAGCGGGTCGCAGTCTGCATGCGGGAGTTGAAACCGCAACAGCGCCGCTCCATTTTGATGGCGTACTACTATGGCTTCACCCACGAGGAAATCTCGAAAAAACTCGAAGCGCCCTTGGGCACCGTGAAGGCATGGGTCAGGCGAGGAATTGACAGGTTGAGAAGATGTCTCGAATGAAACGATACCAGAATCCGGAACTCTATGAACGCCTGAGCGCGGAATACGTTCTCGGGATGCTCAAGGGACGCGCCTTGAAGCGTTTCGAGAGGCTGCTGCGCGAGCGTCCCTATATCCGCTACGCGGTGGATCTCTGGCAGCAACGTTTCGGAGAATCCGTCGAGTGGCTCCCGGAAGAGAAGCCGCCGGAAAAGGTCTGGCGCGGCATCATGGCCGAAATCGGCGCGCAAGCCGCGACATCGGACAGCCTCCGGGAAGAGAGCTGGCTGTCCCGCTTTTTTGGCGGGAAAGGCGTCTGGCAAACGGCCACCGTGGCGCTGGCCGCGCTGCTGGCCGTGGTTTCCCTTCGGCCATTCGCCGGCGACGAAGGCATGCCGATTCCCAGTTACGTCGCCGTGCTGGAAAGCGATCAGGACACGCCGATGATGGTGACCCTCGGCGACATGAAAAAACGCATGGTCTTCGTGAGAATGATGCAAAAACCCCAGCTGGCCCCCAATCAGGACTTGCAGTTGTGGGCGGTGCGCGACCCGAAATCGACCCCCGTACCGGTTGGGGTTCTGCGTCGGGACGACATGGAAACCGAGCTGAAACTGTCGCCGCCGCAATGGCAGCGAATCCAGGGCGCCAAGATCTTCGCGGTATCCGCCGAGCCCAGGGGCGGCTCCCCGTCCGGCGCGCCGACCGGGAAGATCATGTACAAGGGGCAGTGCCTGGATTTTATTTGAGTCGATCTCGAAGGGGCGAGACGTCTTTCGACGAAAATCCACGCGCCCTGAACGGGGTATTCCTGGTCGCGGGGATTATCAATAGTTGCGGAAGTACCCGCGCCCTGTATTCCGGGATGAGGCGCGTCGCAATGCCGTTTGCCAAAGCCCCCGCCCAGCTTGCGGGGAAGGATGCGGTGGGCGTTTCACTCCGTCACCGAACCCCGTCCGTCATTCCCGCCTACCTCGTCATTCCCGCGAAAGCGGGAATCCAACGCCTCGTTCTGGATTCCGGGTCTTCGCTCCACTCA
>DRPO01000647.1 GCA_011330835.1 Gammaproteobacteria bacterium
AAACGATAGCAAAGCCTCATTCAGCGGGAGACTGGGCGGTCAGCCGCCAGGCGCGTCGACGCAGGCAGGGTGGTTCCCTGTCAAGCCGGCGCAACACCGCGGATGGCCGCCCAGGCTCCCGCTGAATGAGGCTTTGCTATCGTTTGTCTTAGTAACGCCATTGTCGGCAGGGATGCCGACGCTCCCCGGTCGGTTGTGAGCCTGGCGCGGGACATGCCCCGCGATTTTCTCCGTGAGTCGGGATAAGATACGCAGCCATGCATGACGTGACTCCCATCCTCGAATCTCTCAACGAAGCGCAGCGCGAGGCGGTGTGCAAGCCTTCCATTCCGGTGCTGGTGCTGGCGGGGGCGGGCAGCGGCAAGACGCGGGTGCTGGTGCATCGCATCGCCTGGCTGATCCAGGTGGAGCGGGTGTCGCCGTTCAGCATTCTGGCGGTGACGTTCACCAACAAGGCGGCGGCGGAGATGCGCGGGCGCATCGAGGCGTTGCTGGAGATCCCGGTGTCGGGCATGTGGGTGGGCACGTTTCATGGCCTGGCGCATCGGCTGTTGCGGATGCACTGGCAGGAGGCGAAGTTGCCCCAGCAGTTCCAGATTATCGACAGCGGCGACCAGTTGAGCCTGATCAAGCGGGTGATCCGCTCACTGGAGCTGGATGAGACGCGCTGGCCGGCGAAGCAGGCGCAGTGGTTCATCAATGGCCAGAAGGATGAAGGGATCCGACCGGGTCACATGGAAGATGCCGGCGATCCCTACCAGCGGCAGATGATCCGCATCTACGCGGCCTACGAGTCGGCCTGCGCGCGCGGCGGGCTGGTGGATTTTGGCGAGCTGCTGCTGCGCGCGCTGGAGTTGCTGCGCGACAATCCAGCCCTGCTGGCGCATTACCGGGAGCGCTTCCGGCATATTCTGATCGACGAGTTCCAGGACACCAACACCTTGCAATACGCCTGGCTGCGGCTGCTGGCGGGGGAGCGGCTGCCGGTGTTCGCGGTGGGCGACGACGACCAGTCGATCTACGGCTGGCGGGGCGCGAAGATCGAGCATATCCGCCAGTTCAGCCGGGATTTTCCGAACGCCGAGACGGTGCGGCTGGAGCAGAATTACCGCTCCACCGGCAATATCCTCGCCGCCGCCAACGCGGTGATCGAGCACAACGAGGGGCGTTTGGGCAAGGAGCTGTGGACCGAGGACGGGGAGGGCGAGCCGATTCACGTCTACACGGCTCACGACGAGCAGGACGAGGCCCGGTTCGTGGCGCAGCGCATTGCCGCCTGGGTCGAGGCGGGCGGCCTGCGCAGCGAAGTGGCGGTGCTGTATCGCTCCAACGCCCAGTCGCGGACTTTCGAGGAGGTCTTCATCACGCGGGGAATACCGTATCGCGTCTATGGCGGCTTGCGGTTTTTCGAGCGGGCCGAGATCAAGGACGCGCTGGCCTATCTGCGGCTGACGCTGAACCGCAATGACGACGCAAGCTTCGAGCGGGTCGCCAACCAGCCCACCCGAGGCATCGGCGCGAAGACGATGGAGACCATCCGCCAGACCGCCAGCATGGAGAACCGCAGTCTGTTCGAAGCCTCGCGAATGCTGGTCGAAAACGGCGGCCTCGCGGCCCGGGCCAGCGGCGCGGTGCGCGGATTCCTCGAACTGATCGAGCGGCTGGCGGGGGAAACCCGCGATCTGGCCTTCCATGAAATGGTCGAGCACATCAACGAGCATTCCGGGCTGGTGGCCCATTTCCGCAAGGAAAAGGGCGAAAAGGGCCAGTCGCGCATCGAAAACCTCGGCGAACTGGTCACCGCCGCGCGCGGCTTCGAATTCAACCCCGACGAGCACGGCGAGATGAGCACTGCCGAAGCCTTCCTCGCGCACGCCGCGCTGGAGGCCGGTGAAACCCAGGGCGCCTCCTGGGACGACTGCGTGCAACTGATGACCCTGCATTCCGCCAAGGGGCTGGAATTCCCGCTGGTGTTCCTCTGCGGCATGGAGGAAGGACTGTTCCCCCACCAGATGTCGATTGATGAACCGGGGCGGCTCGAAGAGGAACGGAGGCTGTGCTACGTCGGCATTACCCGCGCCCGCCGGCAACTGGTGCTGACCTGCGCCGAGCGGCGGCGGCTCTACGGCTCGGACCGCTACAACATGCCGTCGCAATTCATCAGCGAAATCCCCGAGCCGCTGATCCATGAAGTCCGGCCCGCCATTCACCGCTCGATCGGGCGGCTGATGACCCAACCCGCGCCCAACCGTTTTCGGAGTCAGGCCGATGACCTGCCCGTCAGCCTCGGCGCGCGCGTGGCGCACGGCAAATTCGGAGAAGGCGTCGTGACCAACTTCGAAGGGCAGGGGAGCCACGCCCGGGTCGAAGTGCGCTTCGACAACGCCGGCAGCAAGTGGCTGGTCTGGGCCTACGCCAATTTGCAAAAGATCTGATTCGCACCGCGGGCCAGCCCGGATTTTTCCGCGGATCGCGAAATTCTCGCGCTGGATTTCGATTTCAGCTACAATGGATACACAACCGTGTAGCCAAAGTTTTGAATCATGACGAAATCCGCGGGCCTGAGAATTCGCGTCGAACCTTCCCTGCATCGCCAGTTCCTGGAGACCTGCCAGGCGCGGAAAGTGAAAGCTTCCGAGGTGGTGAGGGATTTCATGCGGCTCTACATCGAAAACAATGCGGGTGGGAGGCAGGGGCAGTTGTTTCCGGAGAAAAACAATGAATAAGAAAACGTTCGGTTTCTACGAGTTCTTCGCTGGAGGAGGCATGGCGCGCGCGGGTTTGGGAGACCGCTGGCAGTGCCTGTTCGCCAATGATTTTGATCCCGCCAAGGCCGAGAGCTACCGAAGGAACTGGGGTGGGGAACACCTCAAAGTCAAGGATATTGCCGAGGTCGAACTGGGCGAATTGCCCGGGGAAGCGGATCTGGCCTGGGCTTCATTCCCATGCCAGGATCTTTCTCTCGCGGGCAACGGCGGAGGGCTGAAATCCAAACGCA
>DRPO01000648.1 GCA_011330835.1 Gammaproteobacteria bacterium
ACTCGACAACGGAACGTCCCTTGACGTTGTGGGCCGCCTTGATGTCCTTGTAGGCCTGTTCGGCGTTGACCGCGGGAAGCGTTGCCGCGATCGCGACGGCGAGTACGCCAAGCGCGGATTTCTTTAGCGGGGTTCGGGTAAGTTTGGGGTGTTGCATGTTATTAACCTCCAGTCGGGTCTGAGGAACAGGGTTTGTCGTTTGCGGTTTCAGGGTCATCATTCCAGCGGCAGACTCAGTGAAAACGCGCCGCGTAAATCGTTTTCGGTAAAACCGGTCGCCTGATCGAAGGGATACAGGCTGTCCAGCTGTTTTTGCACTTTGGGGTCTATGGTTTCGCCATGACATTTGAGGCAGATACGAATGGTCGGTATCGCCTTCATGTAGCGGAATACCCTTCCGCCATTCTTGCCGGGAACGACCTCGCTGTATTCCATGGCTTCCTCGGGCGCGTCGGCCTTGTTGAGCGCTTCGAAGCGCTCCAGTACGGTGGTTTCCCACTTGTCGGGCGCGTCTTCCAGGTTGCGAACCTTCAGGCTGGCGCGGCGCACCTCCCAGTGGCTTGTGTTGGACAGATCCTTGGCGATATCCGGCGCCTTGAGGTGGCAGGTTTCGATCGCGGTAACGGGGCCGCCTTTTTTCAGAGCGGCTTTCAATTCCTTTTTCAGGTTGGACGCGAAGGTCCGAACCAGTTGTCTGGCTTCCGCGAGATGCGAGGCATCCGGCGCAACCTCCAAAGCCGCGCCGAGACCTGTCCACGCGAGCGTGGATAGGGCAAGGACGCCTGAAAGCAATAAACGCATACGCAAAAGTAGTACTCCGCCTGGTAATTCACGATGTTGTCAGCGTCTCACGCGTCTCTCGTTAGGCGCCTTGACTTGTGTCAAATCGGATGTTTGCGCGAGTACTCCCTTTGATTGACCTGGATCAATCCGGGTCTGATTCTTTGGTGGTAGGCTTGTCCACGCTATGTAACTCCGACGAGGTTTTATTCGACTCATGACGCCGGATCCGCACCGCAGGGCGTTTCTGAGAGGAAGAAGCTCTCGCGCCGAAGAATCCGCGCTGCGTCCGCCGTGGGCGTTGCCGGATTCGTTTATCGACCGGTGTACGCGTTGCGACGAATGCATCGGCGCTTGTCCCGAGCGAATTATCGGTCGTGGCGATGGCGGCTTTCCGGAGGTCCGTTTCAGTCGAGGAGAATGCACATTCTGTGGACGATGCGCGGAGGCTTGCGGCGAGGATGTTTTTCAGTCCGAGCCGCGCGAGATCGAATCCGCCTGGGCGTTGTCTGTTGTGATCAATTCTTCGTCCTGCCTTTCCATGAATGGCGTTGTCTGCCGCATTTGTGGAGACCGGTGTGAAACCGAGGCGATCCGCTTCAGGTTGAAAACGGGGGCGGTGTCGATTCCCGAGATCGACGACGCGCTGTGCACCGGTTGCGGAGCCTGTCAATTCGGTTGTCCCGTCGATGCGGTGACGATCCGCTACCAGGCAGCCGGGGCGCGGGCCGCGTGAAGCGCCGTCCCGCTAGCCCGGGCGTTGTTACAAGCATGAATGCGCCGCCGGCCTTGCCCGTGAAGCGGGCTGGCTCGACAGGCGGGAGTTTTGTTTTTCAGCCGACGGTGATTGCGAGGAGAAAACCTGCCTCATGAGTATTTGCAGCCTTGTCGTCTATGCGCGACCTGAAAAGTTGTCAACGGTTTCCGAGGCGTTGACGGCGATGGAAGGGGTGGAGATACACGCCAGCAGCGATCAGGGCAAGCTGGTGGTGAGTATCGATCATCCCCAGCGGCGCTATTGCAGCGACGCCATGATGACCATGAGCACGATGGATGGCGTGATCAATACCGCGCTGATCTACGAATATTTTGAAGAAGACGATTCTGAACGGCCCCTGGATTCCGAGCCTACTCCAACGGAGGTGACCCCATGAAGCTATCAAGACGTGAATTCATCAAGACACAGGCCGTTGCCGCGGCGGCGGCGACGGCGGGATTGACCGTGCCGGGCGTGTCCGCGCTGGCCCAGGAAGGCCAGGACGACGCCGGCGTTCGCTGGGACAAGACCGCTTGCCGGTTTTGCGGGACAGGTTGCAGCGTGCTGGTCGGCGTAAAGGATGGCCGGGTGGTGGCTTCGCAGGGCGACCCCGACGCGCCGGTCAACAAGGGACTGAACTGCATCAAGGGTTATTTTCTGACCAAGATCATGTACGGCAAGGATCGCCTCACCAAGCCGCTGATGCGCAAGACCAATGGCAAGTTCGACAAGAACGGCGAATTTACCGAGGTGAGCTGGGACGAGGCCTTCAAGACGATGGCCGAAAAATTCGTCAAGGCGCGCAAGGAAAAGGGACCGAAAGGAATCGGCATGTTCGGCTCCGGCCAATGGACCCTGTGGGAAGGCTACGCCGGACAGAAGCTGATCAAGGCCGGCTTCCGCTCCAACAGCCTCGAACCCAACGCCCGTCACTGCATGGCCTCCGCCGTGGGCGCGTTCATGCGGACCTTTGGCATCGACGAGCCGATGGGTTGTTACGATGACATGGAGCACGCCGACGGGTTTGTCCTGTGGGGCTCCAACATGGCGGAGATGCACCCGATTCTCTGGTCGCGGATTACCGACACCCGTCTGACCAAGCCGGGTTGCGAGGTGCATGTCCTGTCCACCTTCAAGCATCGCAGCTTCGAGCTGGCGGACAATCCGATTATCTTTCATCCGCAAACCGACCTGGCGATTGGCAACTTCATCGCCAATTACATTATCCAGAACAAGGCCTATAACAAGGAATTCATCGACGCGCACGTCAATTTCAACAAGACGCCCACCGATATCGGTTACGGTCTGCGCGCCAGTGATCCGCGCGAAAAGGCGGCCAAGAACCGGGCCAAGGGCAAGCTGACCAAGATCAGTTTCGAGGAATACGCCAAGTCGGTCGAGCCCTATACCCTGGAAAAGGTCAGCGAGATGTCCGGGGTTCCCAAGGAGAACCTGCTGAAACTGGCCAAGCTGTACGCCGACCCCAACAAGAAGGTTTCGTCCTACTGGACCATGGGCTTCAACCAGCACACCCGGGGCGTATGGATGAACAGCCTCGTCTACAACATCCACCTGTTGATGGGCAAGATATCCGAGCCGGGCAACGGCCCGTTCTCGCTGACGGGGCAGCCCTCCGCTTGCGGAACGGCTCGCGAGGTGGGTACGTTCACGCACCGTTTGCCGGCGGACTATGTCACCAAGAAAGATTCCCACTGCAAGTTTGCCGAGAAAATCTGGAAACTTCCCGAAGGCACGATCCCGCGCGCCAACGGCAAGATGGACAACAAGGATCAGAGCGACATTTCCGGCAAGCCGATGGGCAAGACGCTGATCCACGCGGTCGCGATGCACCGCGCGCTGCACGATGGCAAGATGAATTGCTTCTGGGTTATGTGCAACAACAACCTGCAGGCGGCCGCCAATTTCTATGGAGAATCCTGGCCAGGCTGGAGAAATCCGGACAACTTTATCGTGGTTTCCGATCCGTATCCCACGGTCTCCGCGATGGGAGCCGACCTGATTCTGCCGACCGCGATGTGGGCGGAGAAAGAGGGCGCCTATGGCAACTCCGAGCGCCGCACCCAGTTCTGGCGTCAGCAGGTCAAGGCCCCGGGCGACGCCAAATCCGATCTCTGGCAGATCATCGAATTCTCGAAATACGTCAAGGTATCCGATGTCTGGCCGGAAGATCTGATCGCCAAGAAGCCGGAATACAAGGACAAGACGCTGTACGACGTGCTGTACGCCAACGGCCAGGTGGACAAGTTCCCGAAAGTGCAGGTCACCGACGAGCGCGGCAACAAGTACGACAACGACGAGGCCGAACATTTCGGTTTCTACGTGCAAAAGGGACTGTTCGAGGAATATCGCCGCTTCCAGCATGAAGGCAAGAAGAAAGGCCACGAAATGGCGCCCTACGACGCCTACCACAAGGCGCGCGGCATTCGCTGGCCGGTCATCAACGGCAAGGAGACATTGTGGCGTTATCGCGAAGGCTACGATCCACACGTCAAGGAGTTCAATCCCAACGTCAAGAAAGGCGATGTGTATTTCTACGGCAAGAAGGACGGCAAGGCGAATATCATCACCGCGCCTTACGAGCCGGCCGCCGAGCCGCCCGATGACGAGTTCGATCTGTGGCTGTGCACGGGCCGCGTCCTGGAGCACTGGCATTCCGGCTCGATGACCCGGCGCGTGCCCGAGCTGTATCGCGCGGTGCCCGACGCGCTGATCTACATGAATCCGAAAGACGCCCGCAAGCGCAAGCTGCGCGACGGCTCCACGGTATTCGTCAAGACGCGTCGCGGCAAGGTGCTGACCCGGGTGTCCACTCGCGGTCGGAACCGTCCGCCCGAGGGGCTGGTGTTCTTCCCCTGGTTCGACGCCGGGCGTCTGGTCAACAAGCTGACGCTCGACCAGACCGATCCGCTGTCCAAGGAAACGGACTACAAGAAATGCGCCTGCAAGGTCGTCAAGGCCAAGGCGAAAAAGAAGGCGTAACCCTGGAGCAGGCTGATGACCGGGCATTCCGCGAAAAGGGCCGCTTCCGGAGTCAATCCGGGGCGCCGCAAGTTTCTGGTCGATACGATCAAGACGGCTTGTGGCGTCGGCCTGCTGGGGCTCGGCGTCGGCCTGTACGCCAGACCGGCCAGCGCGCTCCCGGCGATGGTTATCCGTCCGCCGGGGGCGTTGCCGGAGAAGGATTTTCTCTCGGCCTGCACGCGCTGCGGGTTGTGCGTCAGGGATTGCCCCTATGACATTCTCAAGCTCGCGGAGCTGGGGGAGCCCGCCCCGACCGGGACGCCCTATTTCACGGCGCGCACGGGTCCCTGCCGGATGTGCGAGGATATCCCCTGTGTTCCCGCCTGTCCCACCGGCGCTCTGGATCATTCCCTGACCAATATCAACAAGGCTGAAATGGGGCTGGCGGTGCTGGTGGATCATGAGGCCTGCATCGCTTTCCAGGGGCTGCGCTGCGAGGTGTGTTTCAACATCTGCCCGGTTCGCGGCAAGGCGATCACGCTGGAATATCGGCACAACAAGCGCAGCGGCAAGCACGCCATGTTCATTCCGGTGGTGCATTCGAACGCCTGCACCGGCTGCGGCATGTGCGAGCAGGCCTGTATTCTCGACGAGGCGGCGATCAAGGTGTTCCCGAAACACCTGGCCAAGGGACAATTGGGCAAGCATTATCGGCTTGGCTGGGAACAAAAGAAAAAAGCGGGTCACAGCCTGGTGACCCCGGATGTCGAGCATCACTACAACATGCCCGAGGGCGTTCGTTATGATCTTCAGGGCGAGGGATTGATCATCGAAAAAGGCGGTCCCGCCGCCGCGCCGCAAGGCGGCGACAAGGGGCCCTTTTCCACCAATCCGCTGGACACGCTCAAGCGCGGCATTCAGGAGGCGGAGTAGATGGCGCGCGATATCCGCATTGGCGCCGAAGCCGTCGAAACCAAGGGCTGGTGGCTGGCGCATAAATGGCTGCTGTTGCGGCGGCTGAGCCAGATTTCGGTGCTTGGCCTGTTCCTGCTGGGGCCGCTTGCCGGCGTCTGGATCATCAAGGGCAATCTGTCGTCGAGCCGCCTGCTGGATACCGTGCCCATGACCGACCCGATGGTGTTCCTGCAAGTGCTCGCGTCCGGTTATGTGTCGATGGAAACCACGGCCATTGTTGGCGCCGCGATCGTTTTTCTCTTTTATTTCATCGTCGGGGGGCGTGTGTACTGCTCCTGGGTCTGCCCGGTCAATATCGTCACCGATTTTGCGTTCTGGCTGCGCGAAAGATTCAATATTCGCTCGACCAGCCACATCCATCGCAACACGCGGTACTGGATGCTCGCCATGGTTCTGGCGTTGGCTTTCGCCACCGGTACGATGGCCTATGAACTGGTGAATCCCGTCTCGATGCTGCATCGCGGACTGATTTTCGGCATGGGGATGGGGTCGTTTATCGTGCTGGCCGTTTTTCTGTTCGATCTTTTTGTCTCACGGCGGGGTTGGTGCGGTCATGTATGTCCCATGGGCGCCCTTTACGGAATGATCGGCGCCAAGAGTCCGGTTCGCGTGCGCGCCGACGCCCGAGACCGTTGTGATGATTGCAAGGAATGCTATCTGGTGTGTCCCGAACCCCAGGTGATCAACCCCGCGTTGAAGGGCGCGTCCAAGGGCCTGAGCCCGGTTATTCTGTCGGGCGCCTGCACCAACTGCGGACGGTGCATCGATATTTGCGCGGAAGATGTTTTCAGTTTCGGGTTGCGTTACCAGAATGAAGCGAAACAATCGCTCGTAGGTCGTCATGAAAGCGCCTGATTATCCTGTTTATTTATCCATCTGAATGGAGGTTGCCATGAAAAACGCACTCATTGTCACTATTACCGGATTGTTCTTGACAGCCGCGATGTCCAGCATAGCGTTTGCCGACGGCACAACCTCGTTGCGAGGCGCGCGTGATCTGGACAAGTTGTCCCGCATGTTCGAGACGAAAAAACAGTTGAAGAAGAAAGGGGGGATCGAAAGGGCGTTCAAGGCCGCGCCGCCGCAGATTCCTCACGATATCTCGAAGGATCGGGTGACGTTGCAGGAAAATACCTGCCTGAAATGTCACAGCGCGGCGAACTACAAGCGAGAAAAGGCTCCCAAGGTGGGAGACAGTCATTTCAAATCGCGTGACGGCAAGACGCTCAAGAAACTTTCCTCCAGGCGCTATTTCTGTCGGCAATGTCATGTGCCGCAGGTTGACGCCGAGCCGCTCGTGGAGAACGTCTTCAAGGGGCTTCCCTACGAGAAAAAGTAATCGGAGGTCATCCGGTAGTTTCAGATAATTATCGGAGCCTCGGCGTCGGTTGACCGGATCAACACGTGGGCGAGGTTTGGCGCCGTATGGGGCTTCCGCGGTCGTGCTGCTGGAAATCCCGGACCTGGTTTGGATTTGCATACAACAATTCGAGGTGACTCTTCATGATAGGTAAAGATGTGAAATCAAGAAAAATAATGGCGGGATTCGTCTTTTCGACGTTGCTCGTGGGGATCCTCCTTGGCGTCATTCTCTGGGGCGGCT
>DRPO01000649.1 GCA_011330835.1 Gammaproteobacteria bacterium
AAATCGGTCGATCGCGATGGCCGCCCGGTGGACTATCCGACCGGCCCGGTCGTCTGGGGCAAGGCCGGCACCAATGGGCAGCACGCGTTCTACCAGCTCATCCACCAAGGCGCGCAGATGATTCCGGCCGACTTTATCGCGCCGGCGAAATCGGACTTCCAGCCCGAGGAACACCAGACCATCCTGCTCTCCAACTTCTTCGCTCAGACCGAGGCGCTCATGAATGGTCGCGAGCCCGACGAAGCCGAAGCCCTGCTCGCCCGCGCGGGCCTGTCGCCGGAAGACATCCAGGCCCGCCTCCCGTTCGTCACCTTCCGGGGCAACTCGCCCACCAACAGCCTGCTCTTCGACCGGCTCACCCCCCACGCCCTCGGCCGATTGCTGGCGCTGTACGAGCACAAGATCTTTGTCCAGGGCGTCATCTGGGGCATCAACTCGTTCGATCAATGGGGCGTCGAACTGGGCAAAACGCTGGCCAGGGCGATCCTTCCGGAACTGACCGGGGAGAAACCGGCGGGGGGCCACGATGGGTCCACCAACGGATTGATCAGGTCATTCTTGTCGCGCGAACAGGCCCGGTAGGCCACGCAGCTATCGGCGAAAAAACGCGCACCCTGTACGGGGTAATAAAAGGTGAATATTTCACATATGTCCTTGTAAAATGTAAATTTTCAGGAGTGTTTATTGAAACGCCATCAGCGTTTCTATATTTTGAGGTCTGCGTCGCGCCGCAGATCTGCACATAGACCACGGACGAACGTCATTCCAACGTTCTGGGCGCGGAAGGTTCAACACCCAAGAGCAGAAAACCTTTCCAATGTGGTCAGCGCGAACAAGAATCCTGCTTGTCGATGAGCATCGCCTGTTTGGCGAATGTCTGAGAAAAGCCATCAGGGCGATTGGCGATGTCACCATCGCCAGCACTCTGCGCGATGCGGGCGTCGCGATGGAAACGCTTCCCCGATTCGACCTGATACTGCTGGATTTGAAGCTTCCCGATGGCGACGGCTTCCGGCTGTTTCCCTACCCGAAAAATGGGGGCCAAAGGTTATCTGAACAAGCGCTGCGAAACCGACAAGATGATGCGAGCGCTCGATCTGATAATCAATCACGGCGGGGAATACTGGCCGTCGACCGGTGGAAACAGCGTCTCCAACGGCGCGATGAGACTGGGGATCACGCCGCGCCAGTTGGAGGTTCTCCAACTGGTCGCCGAGGGTTATTCCAATCGGGAAATCGGCGAGTAACTCGGCATTACCGAAGCCACCGTCAAGTCGCATCTGACCGCGCTTTTCCAGGCTCTCCATGTCAAGAACAGGAACGCCTGTGTTTTTTCCGCGCGGCGGATCGGGTTGATTCGATGAGTAAACCGTTCCACCCAACGCGGTTCGGTGGTTCGTTATTGCCCCCCGCTTCGCGCTTTCATTGTTTGTTTATTACGGATCCGGCGGACGCCGCCGGGTTGCTGTCGCGCGTCTCCTTGCCTCCAGAAATTTCGCGACTTGGCGGAGGAGCGGGTCGTCCCTGAGAACGCGCGCCCGGTTCAGGGCGCGTTCGGCTTCGAGTGTCTGGCCGCGCAATAACGCCTGGGCGGCTTGCCGCCGTTTTCGATGCGCAATCGCTTCGACGGAGAGCAGAAGGTCGTGCGACATGCCGCAACGATGACATTCGCTGGCGTCCCGGCGCCGGCGGGCGCGGCAGTTGGGGCAGCGTTCCATCTTATGTGTCGAGGTAGTAGACCAGGTCGCTCAGTTCGCTGACGGCCTGGCGGATGTTGTCGGGGTCTCCGTCCGCCAGCGCCTGGCGAACGGCGTCGGTCATTTCCCGGATGTCTTCCTGATCTTCGGCGCTGGCTGTTTCCAGCAAGGAGGTTGCTTTTTCGATCAGGTTCAGCGCTGCGGTCGAGACGCTGTCCTGTTGGGCCGCCGACCCGGCCTGGTCTTCGCCCATGAGCCCTTCAACTTCCTCCCGGGCCTTGTCCAGTTCTTCTTCCTGGAAACGGGAGATGGCGTTGTCGATGGTCAGGGATTTTTCCAGACCGGTGTTTTTTTCCCGGGTCGTGACATGGAGTATGCCGTTGATGTCCAGGGAAAAGGTGGTGATTATCGGGTTGCCCTGGGGGACGTCGGCGAGCCCCTTGATGATGAACTCGCCAATTTCGGTGTTGTCGAGGGCGTTGGGATTTTCACCCTGATAGACAGTGACCTTGATTTCTTCCTGGCCATCGTAGGCGGTGTAAAAGGATTCGCTTTGGGTGGCGGGTATGGGCGTGTATTTGCGGATGATGGGGACGAAGGCGTCCATCAGCCACTCGCCGTTTCGCTCGCTGATGGCGCTGACGCCGAAGGTATAGGGCGTTACGTCGACGAGCACCGAGGAGACCTGTTCGCCCGCGATCATCGCGGCTTGCAGGGCGGCGCCCATGGCGACGCAGAGGTCGGGGTCGACGTCCGCGCGGGGAGCCAGGCCAAGTTCTTCTTTCAGCCGCCTGGCGATTAGGGGCGTGCGGGTCGAGCCGCCCACCAGCAGGATCTCGTCGAGGTCGGCGACGCGAAGCCGGGCGCCATCGAGGGCGGTGTGGATGGCCGACAGGGTTTGTTCGAAATACGGCGCGATCATGGTCTCGTAGTCTTCCCGCGACAGTTCCAGCGAGAGATGCGCGGGTTGGCCCTCGTGGTCGAACAGGTGTTCTTCTTCGATGCGGTAGTAGGGCTGCGAGGAGAGCGCGATCTTGGCGGTTTCGGCGGCGCGATTGATCCGCGAGAGCGCGCGCGCCGGGAGCTCGACGCTGTCGCCGTATTTTTGTTTTAGCGCGTCCATCAGGTGGGCGATGATCTTTTCGTCGAAATCGTCGCCGCCCAGCTGGTTGTCGCCGTGGCTGGCGAGCACTTCGACCACGTCGGAGGCCATTTTGACGACCGAGACATCGAAGGTGCCGCCGCCCAGGTCGTAGACCAGGATGGTGCGGGCCTTGTCCTGGTCGGTCTTGTAGGCCAGCGAGGCCGCTGTCGGCTCGTTGATGATGCGTTCGACCTCAAGCCCGGCGATCTTGCCGGCGTCGCGGGTCGCCTGGCGCTGCGCGTCCGAAAAATAGGCGGGGACGGTGATCACGGAGACAAATTCAGCATTGTTATAATTATCAATCCATTCTTCTGTCAGGTTACGCTGGTCATCCC
>DRPO01000650.1 GCA_011330835.1 Gammaproteobacteria bacterium
CAGGCCGATATTCTGAACCCGCAGGTGGCAGGCCGCGTGGTAAGAAATGCTGCCCAGCGAGGTTTTGAAATCGGTGTTCAGCAACCCTTCCTTTTCCCGAATCATCAGGTATTCGAAGGGATCGAAAATGTGCGCCTGGACTTTCCGCACGGCCTCGTCATCGGGGAACATCAGGGGCAGTTCCTGCTTGAACATCAGCACGCAGGAAGGGATGGGCGCGACGATATCCCAGCCGTCGTCGATCATTTTGAGCAGGGCGGGGATGTTGGCGTTTTTCGCTTTTTCCACAGCCTCCAGATCCCCGAGTTCCAGCTTGGGCATGCCGCAGCACTGCTCCTTTTCGACCAGCGTAACAGCGATGCCGTTGTGCTCCATGACGGCGGTCAGGTCTTCGACCAGTCGGGGTTGGTTGTAGTTGCCGTAACAAGTGGTGAAAACGGCGACCTTTCCCTGGGTGCGTCCCGCCGGCCGGACAGCATTCGCGGCATCGGAACGATGTTTTTTCAGACGCTTGCGGGCGGTGTCGCTATGGTATTCCGGCACGACGGCGTCAGGGTGGACGCCAAACGACTTGTCCAGCATCTTGCGGAAACCGGCGTTGCGATTGGCGCCGTTGACGATGCCGTTGACGACGGGAATGCCCGCCAGCTTGCCGACCGCGTCGGTCGAGGTCAGCACCTTGTCGCGAAACTTGACATCCCCCTTTTTGAACTTGATGGCCTTGGCGCGCAGCATCAGATGGGGATAATCGACATTCCACTCGTGCGGCGGCACGTAGGGGCATTTGGTCATGTAGCACAGATCGCAGAGGTAACACTGGTTCACGACCTTCCAGTAATCTTCCCGCGCGACGCCATCAACTTCCATGGTTTCCGATTCGTCGACCAGGTCGAACAGCGTGGGAAAGGATTGGCACAGGCTGACGCAACGGCGACAGCCATGACAGATATCGAAGACGCGCTCCAGCTCCTTGAAGCAAGCCTCTTCGTTATGGAATTCGGGGTTTTTCCAGTCGACGGGGTGGCGCGTTGGCGCCTCCAGGGAGCCTTCTCTTGAACCGGTGGGGGAACTGCTCATGATCTTACCTCGTGACCGCCAGGGTCTCCTGACGCTGCCAGTGACAAGAAATCCGGGATTTCCGGAAGAATCCGGAAACCCCGGAAAGTCGCTGGCGCAATGGCCAGCTATCGGGGGTAACTGTTTACCCGCCTACCCACGGAATACGCGGGTCAGTCCATTGAATCCAGAGCTTTCTGGAAACGGTTGGCGTGAGAACGCTCGGCCTTGGCCAGGGTCTCGAACCAGTCCGCGATCTCGTCAAAACCTTCATCGCGAGCGGTTTTGGCCATGCCGGGATACATGTCGGTGTATTCGTGGGTCTCGCCGGCAATGGCGGCCTTCAGGTTGTCGGCGGTGCCGCCAATGGGCAGACCGGTCGCCGGATCGCCAGAAGCTTCAAGGTACTCCAGGTGACCGTGAGCGTGGCCTGTCTCGCCTTCGGCCGTCGAACGGAAAACGGCTGAAATATCGTTGTAACCTTCAACGTCGGCCTTTGCCGCGAAGTACAGGTAACGGCGATTGGCCTGGGACTCGCCAGCGAATGCGTCTTTCAGATTCTGCTCGGTTTTACTACCTTTGAGCTCCATCAGTTTCTCCTCAAATGATCAAATGAAAAGTGAATATTCGGCAGATTTAGACTGAGTCTAAATCTGTGGCTAATGTAGCCGGAGCCAACGAGGTTGTCAACCTGAATCGAGGAACGTCATCGAATTCAAACGCTGATCGCGACAACCTCGGAAACAGTCATCCCGGCGAACGCCGGGATCCAGAAACAAACCTTTCCCAGGCGCGTTTCCGAACGAGAAATCTACCTGGGCAAGACAGCAATGGCGGCTACCCGCCGCCGCTCGATCGCTCGCGCGAGTTTCTCTCCCTTGAGACCCTTGGCCAGCAGCTCTTCGATATCCACTTCTTTCGCCGCCCTGGCGGCCCGACGGAAAAAATCGGCTTGCGGGTAGTCGATATCCGCCTTGCCCTTGCGCCCGCGACTGTCCGCCTCGCAGGCGATCAGAAATTGCTCGAAACGTTCGGGCTGACGAAAGGCGTTGGTGGCGCGCAAGATCTTGAGTACGGTCTCGGGCCGCAATTCACGGGCGCGATGAACGGTTCCGTGGTAGCGGGCAACGATGACGGCCAGGTCGCGATACGCTCGCGGCGCCTTCAGGCGGGCGCACAGCGTCTTGACCAGATCCACCGATCGCGCCTCGTGCCCGTGATGCCGGGGCAGCAGATCCGCCGGGGTCGTCCCCTTGCCGAGATCATGGGTCAGGGCCGCGAATCGGGTCGCGGTCTGATCGGACAGACGGGCCGCCATGTCGAGGACCATCATGGTATGAACGCCCGTATCGATCTCCGGGTGATGTTTTTCCGGCTGGGGCACGCCATACAGCCGATCGACTTCGGGGAAAATCACGGCCAGCGCCCCGCACGCCCGCAA
>DRPO01000651.1 GCA_011330835.1 Gammaproteobacteria bacterium
AACACCCGCTGGCTGATGTACAAGGAGCTGGCGGTCGGTTTCCTCAACGGCGTTTTCTGGGCGGCGGTGGTGGCCTGGATCAGTATCCTGTGGTTCAAGGACATGCAGCTCGGCATGATCATCGCGGTGGCGCTGATCGTCAATTTACTGATTGCCGCGCTGTCCGGCGTGGTGTTGCCGCTGGTGCTCAAGCGACTGTCGATCGACCCCGCGCTGGCGGGCGGCGTGGTGCTGACAACGATCACCGATGTGCTTGGTTTCTTTGTGTTTTTGGGGTTGGCGACCGTTGTATTGCGGTGAGTTTCCCATTCCGCTGACAGGCGGTTCTTCATTGCCTCATGGCGGAAACTGTGATTGCCTTCATGGTAATTTGTGAACCCTTGGGCTAGGCTCTGGTTGTGCCGTGCTGGGGAGCGCGACATACACGCGAATCATAACAACATAATAAACAGTTCGCTCAAGGGGTCAGATCCATAAACGGGCTTGTTAATATTTAGGGAGATTCAACGTGTTTACCAATACCAGAACCAAGTGGCTGTCACTGGCGCTACTCATCCTGATCGGCGCTTCGGTTTCGGGATCGCTGACAGCTGGCGAGACCGGATTTTTCTATTTCCCGCCTGCCGGCAATTCGCCGTTTTTCATCTCCATGGAGCCGCTGCTGTGGCTGCTGGGCTGCGCCCTGTTGGGCATGGTGGGCATGAAACGGTTTGGCGAGAACGAGGACTGATCCACCTCGATTCACCCGATGGCGGCGCTGCAAGAACTCGCCGCGCTCCGCTGTCCCAAATCCCCGCGCGATAGTCTCGCGATCCAGCGAGAAAAGCGGGTTGGCGCCAGAATGGCTATAAGTCCCTCCCGGTCAAAATAGCCCATTCAAAGCCTCCATCCTTTCGCCTTGCTCTCGATGGAAATCCATGTCCCCTGAACAGGGATTCTCAGTCGCAAGAGGTATATACTTCTAGTGGGTAGGCTAGAGGATGCCCCTCTAGCCTACCCACTAGAAGTATAAAGGTGAAAAAGCCCTCCCTCACCTGCTTCGGAAGGCCTGTCATGGCCTGTTCAATCCGGTATACTTCTCGCGGTCAGGAATAACCCGTTCAGGGTACGCATCTTTTCGTCGATAGCCGCGTTGTAAAAACTTGACGTAGCCCCGCTATGCCTGCGTTTTTACGCCTTGCTCTCGACGAAAACCTACACCCCCTGAACGGGTTATTCCTGGCCGCGAGAAGTATAAACTCTGCTTCCCCGATCTCCCTGGAATCCTGAGCCCGTCCATGCCGATGCGAACCGATTTGATGCGTCTGACCCTGCTGGGCGCGCTTGCCGGCATCGGCGCGGGCGGGGTCGTGCTGGGGTTCCGCTGGGCCGTTGAGCGCGGGCAGTTGCTGTTCTTGCCGGACGGGCGGCTGGGTAACTACGAGGGGCTGTCGGACTGGGCGATCGTTGCGTTGCCGGTTCTGGGCGGCCTGGCGCTGGGGCTGGCGTTCGAGAAGCTGCCGCCATCGTTGCGGGAGGTGGGCATTGTGCATGTGATCCGCCAGTTGCGGCACACGGGGCGTCCCAGTCTGCCGCTGGGTAATGCCATCGTGCAGTTCTTCGCCGGCGTGTTCGCGATTATCTGCGGACATTCCGTCGATCGCGAGGGGCCGGGTGTGCACATCGGCGCCGCGACCGGCACCCAGGTGGGCGTCAAGTCTTCGGACGCGGAGACCTTTACGCTGACCGCGGGGGGCGCGGCGGCGGCCATCGCCGCGGCTTTCAATACCCCGCTGGCGGGGGTGATCTTCGTCATCGAGGTGCTCGGCGTTCGCTACCGGGTGGATCGATTCATTCCGATCATGACCGCGTCGATCATGGGGGCGATCATCAGCCGCGCGGCTTACGGCGCGACCCCGTCCTTTACGCTGGCCAGCGAGCTGCGCATGGAGTCGCTGTATGAGCTGGTGTTCCTGGCGCTGCTGGGCATTGTCACGGGACTGGTGGCGGTGGCCTTTATCGGGATGACCGAGGCGGCGGGCCGCTGGACCGAACGCTGGCGACCGACGCCGTCGTTCCTGGTCGCGGGCCTGGTGACCGGCGTGGTCGGTTTGTGGTACCCGCAGGTGCTGGGCATCAGTTACGATACGTTGAACGATATTCTCAACGACCACCTCACCGCGACGGTTTTGTCTGGCCTGGTGGTGGGCAAGCTGGTGGCGACGGCGGTTTCCATCGGCTTGCGAATGCCGGGCGGGCTGATCGGTCCGTCGCTG
>DRPO01000652.1 GCA_011330835.1 Gammaproteobacteria bacterium
TAATTTTGTGAGCCGCTCAAAGCGGCAATTTCAGGAGCCGCCTAAAGGCGGCTGTCAGCGCAACAACTCCATCTGCTCCAGTCGCATGTCTTCCCGCTCCTGGCGCCTGATGTAGTCTCTTATCAGCTGTTCGTCTCGGCCCACTGTCGAGACAAAATAGCCCCGAGCCCAAAAATGCTGACCGACACAGTTTCGCTTACGCTCTCCATATACCCGGGCAATATGGATTGCACTCTTTCCCTTGATAAAGCCGATTACCTGCGAAACCGCATACTTCGGCGGAATACTGATCAGCATGTGCACATGATCCACCATTAGATGCCCCTCTTTTAACCGACTACAGGAGGAGTTGAGGGAAGAGGTTTACGCGCCGGAGATCCAGCCCCGGCCTTCCAGATCTTCAAGGATCCTCACGGCATCCGAGACGAGCATTTCGACATGCTCATGCGCTCGGTTCAGTGCGCCGACAAGCACCTTCGGATCCTCGATGTATTCGTGAATCATCAAATTGCGCATATTCCTCAGTTCGATCCAGAGATCGGCGGATTCGATCAGGCCCAGCTTTTCGGCCCGGGTCAGATTGTCGATCATGGCGCCCATGGTCTCGCCCACGGCGGCGAGATACTGAGGGAGGAGTTTGTCGCCGACGGTATCCTGCAATCGACCAAAACGACTGACAAACGCATCGACGCGCTCGCCGAGATCAAGATCGTTCTCGAGCGATGCAGCCTGTTCCAGCGTAAAGGGCTTGCCAAACAGGCGTTGATCCGTGAGCCGCAAGTGACGCATTTCCCGGCGCGCGATTCTGGCCAGGAACGCCAGCCGGCTTCGCCTTGAACGAGCGATATTCACAACGCCACTCCTTCCGCTTTGGCGACTTCGTGAATCGGAAAGCGTTGCAGGTTGGGCGCATCCAACAGTACGTCGATCTTGCGTCCGCCCAACCGCATTCCGATCCGGGCGGAAAGCCGGGCGATCATCGTGGCGGGCTCGTCGACGGGATGGGGCGTTTCCACCAGCAGGTCGATGTCGCCGCCGCGCGCGTTGTCATCGAGCCGCGAGCCGAACAGGCGAACGCGGGCGTCCGCTCCCCCTACTTCGGCAACGGTGGCGCGGATGATGTCGATTTGTTGGGGGGTGAGTCGCATGTTGTAGAATGACTGTTTTAAGTACATCGCAGTATAGCGCATACGTTGGGCGCGTCGCCGCGAGCGGGGGCGGTTGAAGGCAAGGAGGTATCAACATGCGACAACAGGGATTGTGGATCATCGCCGTTCTCTTGCTGACGGCTTCGCCTGTTGGCTATGCGAAGTCCTGCAAGGCCTATCGATCCTGCGCCGAAGTGGTGGCCGATTATCCCGATGGCCGTTTCGGGCGGCGGGATGGGGATGGCGATGGCGTTCCCTGTGAGAATGTCTGCCGTTCGCGGGAGCAGGTGGAGCGGTTGCTCGATGGCGGCGGGAAGTCCGGCAAGCGTGGTGCGACGGGTAAGCGGTGACGCTGGGCTCAGGATGCGTTTTCGGCGAGTGGGGCGCGGTCGGCTTCGGCGCCTTTCGGGGCGTCTTTCCACCAGCGCCGGTGGGAGCTGGTGTCGCGGTCGCTGTAGTATTCCGGCCGGATGAGGATCGCGCCGTTTTCCGTTGTCCGGTCGACGCGTTCGATGAAGCCCCATTGCTTGATCTTCCGGGTATGCAGGAACAGGGTCCAGGTTTCCGGCTCGGCTTCGAGGATTTGATGAAAGGTGGCCGCGCCGATGCGGTTGATGCTGCCGGGCCGGATCCGGCGCACGATGCAGCCCAGGCCTTTTTCGGGGTCGAGCCAGCGCAGACGTTTTTGCCCGATAACCGCCCGCCAGGCAGAGGCCGATGCAATGCCGCCAGGGCTGGTCGTGCAGGGCGCGGTCGCCGTCGGCGGCCACGAACCGGTGCAGGTAAAAGGTCAGCCCGAACAGGCGACCAAGGTAGTAGCGTTCCAGGTAACGCTTGTCGCCGGAATGGATAAGGCGGCAAGGGAGTCTCGCCGAGAATCTGTAGAGTAGTTTTTTCACCGGATAGCGCCATAGCCAGAACAAGGCCCGCGATTCTAGCCCGGATTTCTCGCAGGATCGCGGAATTCTCGCGCAGGATTTGATTTCACAGTGGGTTTTCTGACTGAGTGGAATACTGGTTGTCTTTCCGAAGGAAGAAAATCCGCTGTGGAATCAAAGAGTAAGCGAGAATCCGCGCATCCTGCGCGAAATCCGGGCTGGCTCGGA
>DRPO01000653.1 GCA_011330835.1 Gammaproteobacteria bacterium
GCCAGCCTCGCGCGCGTCCCAAGCCGCGTAGATCTCGTCGGGAATCTCGAACGGCGGATGCGTCCAGCCGAGCGCCTCGCGGGTCGCGGCGATCTCTTCCTCGCCCAGCGCCTCGCCATGGACGTGGTGACCACCCTCCTTGTTGGGCGCGCCCTTGCCGATCACGGTCTTGCAGCAGATCAGCGACGGCTTGCCCGTTTCGGCGATCGCCGCTTCGGTCGCCTTCTTGATCGCGTCGGGATCGTGACCGTCGACCGACTGGACATGCCAGTTGTAGGCCTCGAAACGCTTGACGGTGTCATCGACGAACCAGCCGTCGACATTGCCATCGATGGAGATGCCGTTATCGTCGTAGAAACAGATCAGCTTGCCGAGACCGAATGAGCCCGCCAGCGAACAGGCCTCGTGGGAAATCCCTTCCATCAGACAGCCGTCGCCAAGAAAGACGTAGGTCTTGTGATCGACGATCTCGTGGCCTTCGCGGTTGAAATGGGCCGCCAGCACCTTCTCGGCCAGCGCCATGCCGACCGCGTTGGTGATGCCCTGGCCCAGCGGGCCGGTGGTGGTCTCGATGCCTGGCGTGTAGCCGTACTCGGGATGCCCCGGCGTTTTGGAGTGCAGCTTGCGGAAAGCTTTCAGGTCGTCGATGGACAGATCATACCCAGTCAGATGCAGCACCGAGTAGGGCAGCATGGAGCCATGCCCGTTCGACATGACGAACCGATCCCGGTCCACCCATTCCGGATTGGCCGGGTTGTGCTTCATGAAGTCGTTGTACAGAACCTCGGCAATATCCGCCATTCCCATCGGCGCCCCGGGATGACCGGAATTGGGAATCTGGATTGCGTCCATGGCAAGGGCGCGGATTGCGTTGGCTAACTCAGTTCGAGTGGGCATAGTAAAACTCCAAACGTGGCGTTATTAAGAATTCTGTCCATTCCCCGAGTAGCTTGCGTGAGTTTCTTGACGCCGGCACGCCTCTGGAGCCGGCATGTTTGTTAGCTTTACGCAGATTACCCCGGAATTTTTGAGCGCGCTATTCTCCCGTAGATGGGCCTTTTGAGCAAGCGACAAAATTTCTCGGGGTAAAGATTTAGCTAATCCCCCCTCGTTTGGCTCCTCATTTGCGATGACTTCGCCATAAGCGTCCCGTCAACCCCCCGTCAGCCTTCAGTGTGAACTATCATGGGATTCCATCGGTCGAAACTGGCGCGTGACCGGCAGCTTCAATTACACTTCGCCGCCTCGCAGTCAGGACGATGCCAACCACGTCCCTAATATTTTTGTCATCATCAAACAGCAGAGCCAAACCATGCCGAACAACTACCAGTTCACCTCAGAATCCGTTTCCGCCGGCCACCCCGACAAGATTTCCGACCAGATTTCCGACGCGGTGCTCGACGCCATTCTCAAGCAGGACCCCAAGGCCCGCGTCGCCTGTGAAACCCTGATCAAGACCGGCATGGTGCTGGTGGCGGGCGAAATCACCACCTCCGCCTGGGTCGATCTCGAAGACGTGGTGCGCGGCGTGATTCAGGACATCGGCTATACCAGCTCCAACATGGGCTTCGACGGCGCGACCTGCGCGGTGCTCAACGGCATCGGCAAGCAGTCGACCGACATCGCCATGGGCGTCGACCGCGAAGCGCCGGAAGACCAGGGCGCCGGCGACCAGGGCCTGATGTTCGGTTACGCCTCCAACGAGACCGATGTGCTGATGCCCGCGCCAATCACCTTCGCCCACCGGCTGGTGCGCCGCCAGCATGATGTCCGCGAAAACGGCACCCTGTCCTGGCTGCGCCCGGACGCCAAGAGCCAGGTGACCTTCCGATACGAAGACGGCAAACCCACCGGCATCGAGGCCGTGGTGCTCTCCACCCAGCACGACCCGGACATCTCTCAGAAAGATCTGCGCGAAGCCGTCATGGAGGTCATCATCAAGCCAACGCTGCCCGAGGAATGGATGACCGCCGACACCCAGGTTCATATCAACCCGACCGGCCAGTTCGTCATCGGCGGCCCGGTGGGCGACTGCGGCCTGACCGGTCGAAAGATCATCGTCGATACCTACGGCGGCATGGCCCGCCACGGCGGCGGCGCGTTCTCGGGCAAGGATCCGTCCAAGGTGGATCGCTCCGCCGCCTACGCCTGTCGCTACGTGGCCAAGAACATCGTCGCCGCCGGCATCGCCGACAAATGCGAAATCCAGGTCTCCTACGCCATCGGCGTGGCCGAGCCCACCTCCATCTCGGTGGACACCTTCGGCACCGGCCTGATCAGCGAGGAAGCCATCGTTGCGCTGATCCGCGAGCACTTCGACCTGCGCCCCTACGGACTGATCAAGATGCTCGACCTGATCCAGCCGATCTACCAGCAAACCGCCGCCTATGGCCACTTCGGGCGCGAAGACATCGACCTCCCCTGGGAGCGCACCGACAAGGCGGAGGAATTGCGCTCGGCGGCCAATCTGGATAATGTGACCCGAGCTTTCAGCTAGTCCAATAGCGCGGGGGACATTTAACAGCCCCCAACAACCTGAACCGACAACCGCCCGTCAAGGGCAAACAACCGCTGAGGAGCGTTGCGACGGCATTGCCGCCAGGCTCAGCGGATTGTTTTCAAAGCCCCACCCTCATCGACAGCGGGCTTATGGCACAAACGGCGCTCATTTTTCATGTTATTGAATAAATGGAGAATGAAATGAACGCTATCACAGCACCCACTTTCAACGATTACAAAGTCGCCGACATTTCCCTCGCCGAATGGGGCCGCAAGGAAATCGCCATCGCCGAGACCGAAATGCCCGGCCTGATGGCCCTGCGCGAGAAATACGGCAAGGACAAACCGCTGCAAGGCGCGCGCATCACCGGCTCATTGCACATGACCATCCAGACGGCGGTGCTAATCGAAACGCTGGTCGAACTCGGCGCCCAGGTGCGCTGGTGCTCGTGCAATATCTTCTCGACCCAGGATCACGCCGCCGCCGCGATTGCCGCCGCCGGCATTCCGGTTTACGCCTGGAAAGGCGAAACCCTGGAAGAATACTGGTGGTGCACCGAGCAGGTGCTGACTTGGCCCGACGCTGGCGCGCCCAACATGATCCTCGACGATGGAGGCGACGCCACCCTGCTGGTTCACAAGGGCTACGAATACGAAACCGCCGGCGCGGTTCCCGACCCGCAACCCGGCGACAACGAGGAATGGATCGAGATCCTCAAGGTGCTCAAGCGCAACTTCGAGCGGGATCCGCAAAAATGGCACAAGGCCGCCGAATCGATCCAGGGCGTCACCGA
>DRPO01000654.1 GCA_011330835.1 Gammaproteobacteria bacterium
ATTTGAACCTCGGCTCGCAAACGTTCCAGCTTCATATCCAGCAATTCATCATAGTCCTCCTTTGTCAGAACCACGGCCACCGCCCGACCGTGTTTTTCGATGACAACGGGATCGTGGCGCGCCGCATCAAGTAACTGACCAAATCGGGACTCGGCTTCGTTTGCGGAGAAGACTGCCATGGATAACTCTCGGTATAAGTCTGTTCTGTCCATTATACCTTTTGCGATCAAGAATTCCCCATTCAGGGCGCGTAGCTTTTCGTCGAGAGCAAGGCGTAAAAACGCAGGCATAGTGGGGCTACGTCAAGTTCTTACAACGCCGCTATCGGCGAAAGCTCCCCCCTCACCCTCACCCTAACCCTCTCCCCCAAGGGGGAGAGGGAACTGTCAGGAGGCGCTGCCGGAGCTACCGCGAGTCATTCCCCACCCAACCGCGCCTGATACTCCGCCAGTCGCTGATCGAATTCATTGAGCCACTGGGCGTCGACGAAGGCCTTGAGGATGCGGCGGACTTCGTATTGATGCTCCTGGCCGCGCAGTTTGCGCAGGAAGCCGAGTTCGGCGACTTTGTTGATGTGGCTGTCGATCTGTTTGAGCAGGCGGACTTCGTCGCTGCCGCCAGGTAGGAACAGGCGCAGCAGGTCGGCGATGTCGTCGCGGGAGAGGATCAGGCGGGTGTCGCCGCCGCTGGCGTCGAATTCGGCGAGTTTCTTGCGCAGCAGGGCGAGCAGCAGGCTGACGGGGAAGGCGAGTTGGCGGCGGGTGATGAGGCGGGGGAGTTCGGGTTCGCCTTCGCGCGGCGGGCGGGTGCGCAGCCAGGCGTAGCCTTCGGCTTCGTCGAGCATGAGGTCGAGGCCGATGAGGCGCATGTAGTCGCGGGCGCGGGCCTGGTGTTGCAGCAGTTGCTGCCACAGCGCGGGGTCGCTTTCGGCGTGGACGATGCCCTTGAGCAGGGCGATGAGGACGCGCGGCAGGGCGTCGTCCTGTTGGGGTGGCGTCTCGTCGTTCATCGGTTGAAGAGTATACGGGGTACGCGCGCCCGGCGCTCGCGACCATCGGGGTCGCGCCAGTGGATCAGGTCGCGGCGCTGTTCGTCGAAGACGGCCTTGTCGCTGTCGCCGGCGATGGCCAGCCAGGCGAGCAGTTCGGCCAGCCCCTGTTCCAGCGGCAGGTCGTCGAGCAGTTCGGGCAGGCTGATCTGGTCGCGCAGTTGCAGGGCGCGGCGCAGGTGTTCGGTGAGCCGCGCCTTGTCCACCCATTCCTGTTCGAACAGGATGTCGGGGGTGAGATCATCCTCGCCCACTTCGATGCGGTCATCGAGGCGCGGCTTGAACGGCGGGCTGTAGAGAGGGCGCTCCATCGGCAGGCGGATGGCTGGCGCGGGGCTGTCGATGGCCATGAAGTCGCCCTTGGGCGTCTGGTCGCGCAGGGCGACGGCGCGGGTTTCGATCTGGCGCAGCACTTCCATGATGCGGCGGTTCTCCAGCCAGGCCTGGTCGTCGAGATAGCGGCGCAGTTGTTGTGATAGCCGGGCGACGGTGCGCTGGGTCTGTTCGCCCGCTTCCAGCCAGTCGTAGTGGATGCGGCGGAAACGGCGGTCGGGCCGCTGCTCGGCGATCGGCGGCAGGGCCAGTACCCGTTCCAGCAGTTCGCTGAGTTCTTCCTGACGGCTGGGCGACATGAGAAAGTCCCAGAAGGCGCGAAAGCTGCGGCCCTGGTCGGAATCGGCGATGGCGTCGCGCTCGCCGAAAAACTGTTCCAGCAGCTCGCCCCTGGCGCCGTCCCACAGGGCGATGCGTTCGCGCACCGAGTGGTCGAGGTCGCGGAAGTTCTGCTCCACTTCACGGAAGTCGGACAACAGTTCGCGCGCGGTGGCGCCGAGTTGCTGGAAACGATCCTTGAGCGCGGTTTCGTCGAGCACTTCCAGATCGCCGGCTTCGATGCGGGCGATCTCGGCGTCGATGGCCGCCTTGCGTTTCTCCAGCTCGGCGATGCGCGCGGCGGGGTCGGTCTCCGCGCCCTCGACCATCTGGCGCAGCAGCTCGAAGACGGTGAGCAGGCGCGATTCGGTGCCGACGAAGGCGCGTCCCGCCAGGCTGTCCAGCCAGGCGATGGCCTTCTCGGTGGCCGGCGTCAGATCGTAATGCGGCTCATCGGAATCGGGCGGATAGAATTTGCGCAGCCAGCCCTTGTCGTCCCGCGCCCAGTCGTCGAGATAGTCGCCGGCGCGCTTGGGGAACGCCTGCTCGCCCAGGGTTTCGCGCAATTGATAGAGCAAGTCCTCCAGCCGCGCCGCCAGCTCGGCGCGGGAGAGCTGACGCTCGTTCGGCTCGATAAAGGCGCGTTGCAAAAACGCGGCGATCAGCGGCGCGTGATCGGCCGCCAGCAGTCGCCAGGCGGGATGCTGGCGGCGCAGTCGGTCGAGCGTGAAATAGTCGAGGGACATGGCGCGGAAGGCCTGGCTATTTAACCACCTTGTAACAGGGTTGATACGCCTTGCCTGGCAGTTTCATTCGCTTCTGGGCGATAAATTCGGTCAACAGGGCGTCCATTCGCTCCATGATTTGCGCATCTCCGCGAATCTCGAAATGGCCGTGTTGCTCGATGGCGCGGATGCCCTCGTCCTTGACGTTGCCGGCCACGACGCCGGAGAAGGCGCGTCTGAGGTTGGCGGCGAGCTGGTGACGATCCAGGTCGCGCGTGAGGCGCAGGTTGCGCATGTTCTCGTGGGTCGGCGCGAAAGGCTTTTGAAATTCCGGGTCGATTTTCAGCAGCCAGTTGAAATAATAGGCGTCGTCGTGCGCCTTGCGGAATTTCCTGACCCGCTTGATGCCTTCCAGCGCCTTTCTGGCCACCAGCGGGGCGTCGTCGATGACGATCTGGTAGCGTTGCTGTGCTTCCAGCCCGAGCGTGTCGCCGATGAACTGGTTGATGGTGCGGAAATAATCCCGGGCGCTTTCCGGCCCGGTGAGAATTAGCGGGAAGGGAATATCCTTGTTCTCGGGGTTGAGCAGGATGCCCAGCAGGTAGAGGATTTCTTCCGCCGTGCCGACGCCGCCGGGAAAAACGACAATGGCGTGCCCCAGGCGCACGAAAGCCTCCAGCCGCTTTTCGATATCCGGCATGATCACCAGTTGGTTGACGATCGGGTTGGGCGCTTCGGCGGCGATAATGCCGGGCTCGGTAATGCCGAGATATTGTCCGTCGCGGATACGCTGCTTGGAGTGGCCGATGGTCGCGCCTTTCATCGGGCCTTTCATCGCGCCGGGGCCACAGCCTGTACAAATATCCATCCCGCGCAGACCGAACTGGTAGCCAACCTCCTTGGTGTAGGCGTATTCCCCCCGGCCAATGGAGTGACCGCCCCAGCAGACCACGAGACGCGGATTGCTCATCGGGCGCAGCACCCCGGCGTTTCTCAGGATGTGAAAAACCGCGTTGGTAATGCCTTCGGAGCTCGACAGATCGAAGGTTTCATTGTCATTGATCTCGTCGCTGACGTAGATGACATCGCGCAGCACGGCAAACAGGTGTTCGCCGATGCCGCGAATGATTTCGCCATCGACGAACGCCTCGGCCGGCGCGTTGCGCAGCTCCAGCTTGATGCCCCGCTCTTCCTGAAGAACCCGGATGGCGAAATCGGGGTAGCGCTCCAGCAACTCCTTGCCATCGTCCAGCACGCCGCTGGAACTGAGCACCGCCAGGGAGCAGTTGCGAAACAATTGGTAGAGACCGCCCTGGCTGGAATCCAGCAGCTTGTGCATCTCCGCCTTGGTCAGTATTTCCAGTCCGCCATGCGGAGAGATAACGGCGCTGATCGTTTTTTCCATGGGTATCCTGTTATTCCAATGGCTTGATCGTGTTAGAGCCTTTAATCACTTTGAGCGACCGGCGTTTGGGCGACGCCAACTGACGACCGCGATAGACATAGCCGCCCAGCGCGCCGCCAGCGGTAAACAGCGTCAACATGCCCAGCGTCACGAACTGGGTAATGACCATGACGGCGCCCAGCCCGGCGACGGCGGCCAGCATCCCGCCCACCTTGATATTCGCGCGCGTCTGAACGCGCAGGGACTCGCGCGCCAGTTTTTGCTGACTCTGCTGTAGGATACGGTGCTTTTCCCTTTCCGCGCGCAGCTTGAGCTTCTCCCGCTCGGCGGCGTGCCGCTGACGCAATTCGGATTCGATCTCCTTGCCCAGCTGGCGGGCCATCGCATCGAACCAGAACGATACGATCAGGGTCAGGATCAACAGGATCGCGCTCGCCTTGAGCCAGCCCCAGGATTGCGCCGGATCGACAACAAACAGCACCACGCCCAGCGCGGCGGCCTGCGCCAGGATCAGCCCGGGCACAAACCGCAGCAGACTCAGCATGACGGCGAAACAACCCGTGGTGGGGTGATAGCAGTGGACACGACGGAAACTCCAGGATCATCCCTCAAGAAACAGAGATGATATACCCCTCGCAAGAAATACGCGATGGATTCGATATCCCTGTTCAATGCTCGCGGCGCGGCAACTGCTTGGGCGGCGGCGATGGCGCGGTCTGGTATTTGTAGACGCCCTGTTCGATGCTGTAGTGGCGCAAGTTGACGATGATCGGCGTCTGGTGGCGTTTCCCTTCCCGACGTCGCACGGCATCGTAGAAGCCCTTGCGCATCCGCGCCCCGCTGGGCGTATCCGGATCGATGCTGAAAACGATGTGGCGAGGCTCGCCCGAACCTTCCAGCGGTCGCGCCAGGGCGTGTACGCGATTGTTCCAGGTTGTGTAGACAATCACTTCCATTCTTTCGTGCACACTGGGCAAGCGGATGGAAAAACCAGTACCCAGCGCAACTCAGAACACCGCGGCGATCAATCCCGCGCCGAGCAGATAGGCGAGCAGACTCCGCCCGACCGCGATGACGCCCAGCGTCCCCCAGACAGCCAGAACCAACAGGACAACGTATCGGGCCAGCAACGGGTCATTGAACATTCGCCGCGCCCCCCCGCCGGCCGTTTGCGCACCGTGCTTCGCAGTGTTTGATGAAAGATCTCGAAAGGTTCGAAACCAAGGCTGTCGGGCTGGAGTTTGCCATTTTTCATGACAAAGCTGGCGACCGCCTTTTCCTGCCCCGGAAAATCGAGCGTCAATACGCCTTCGTAAATGATTCGCACCAGCCTGCCATCCCGGTGGCGCAACGACACCCGCACGGGCACCGGCCTGGAGCCCTCGTCATTGTCGGAATAGTAAACAATCGAATAGCGGTAACGGCCATCGGGAATGCCGCGCGAGAAAATGAACTCGTAGTTGAGCCCGGAAAAATCGACATCGCGCCCCAGGTCGTCCCGCACCAGGTTGAACAGTTTCCCCTGCGGCATCGAATATCCCACCCGCTCCCCACCCGGCGCCTCGACCCAAAGATCAATATCCGCGCGACTGTCCGGGGGCCAGGTCATTTCCGCGATCATGTCTCCCGCCGCCTTCTCGACCTCGGTTCGCGCCGTCTCCTGCTTCACCTTGATCAACGGAATCAGCAACACCACCAGAGTAAACATCAGCAAAGCCAACAGCATCAACAGATCGCGGAAGACCACCGCCATGCTGTCTTCGCGCCGGCTCCTGGCTTGTCGTGGAATAGCACGCTTTTTCATCCGCTAGCGGAGCATCTCCCTGACCTTGTTCATCGTCTCCATGACCATGGCGGCGGACAAACCGATCAACGTCGTATCAATCGCAAAGGAAACCGTTTTCAGAAAACGTCCAATCTCCGCCGAAAGCGACGCGGGATCCTGCAACGCCTCGATCTCGATGCCCGCCAACGCCAGCGAAAACCCCAGCACCGTGCCCAGCATGCCCAGGCCGGTAGTCAACCACGCCCAGAAATGGGAGTCCGCATCACGC
>DRPO01000655.1 GCA_011330835.1 Gammaproteobacteria bacterium
CCACTATGCCTGCGTTTTTGCGCCTTGCTCTCGACGAAAATCCACGCACCCTGAATGGGGTATTCTTGAGTGCGAGAAGTATAAAGCCCGCTGACGCGGGCTTTATTTTGCGGGGACACTTCCGTACATACCTCTCGCGCCCATGAATTCCCCTTCCAGGCCGCGCATCTTTTCGCCGGTAGCTGCGTTGTAAAAACTTGACGTAGCGCCACCATGCCTGCGTTTTTACGCCTTGCTATCGACGAAAATCCACGCACCCTGAACGGGGTATTCTTGGGCGCAAGAGGTGTAACGATCAGGCCTGTTTCTTCCTGCGCTTGCGGCGGGTCGGGTTTTCGATTTTCTTGAGCTGGGCTTTCAACCACTTCTCCATAAAATCGGCCTGAGCCTTGGCGTTCTTTTCGAAAAGCCCCTTGAGCTTGGTTTCCCGCTTGAGCGCGGCGGCAAGCTCGGTTTTCAACGTCCTGATCTCGGACTTGAGTTCCGCGACCCGGGCTTTCATTTCCTGACGAACTTCGCCAACCGTTGCGCGAGTCCCTGATTTGGGCGGACGCCCCTTGCGCGCGGCTTTCTTGACCGAGGCCGCCTTGGGCGGACGTCCCTTGCGAGCGGCTTTTTTCACTGAAGCCGACTTCGGTGGACGCCCCTTGCGCGCCGCTTTCTTGGCCGAAGCCGCTTTGGGCGGGCGTCCCTTGCGGGCGGCCTTCTTGGCGGTAGCCGCTTTTGGCGGGCGTCCCTTGCGAGCGGCTTTTTTGGCCGAAGCCGCTTTGGGTGGGCGTCCCTTGCGCGCCGCTTTTTTCTCGACCGGCGCGGCCGCCGAGGAACTCTCGGACTCCATTCCGGCTGACTCTTCCGACTTCACATTAGGCATATCGTTTTACTCCAAAATTTTCCGGTTTTCGAATTATAGGAAACCAAATCTATTTTGCAATAAAATTTCAATGAATTTCATTTTATTAGACCAACTTGTTCACTTTTTTACGCACGGGACGCGGAAAATTAGGTCTCCACGTCACATCGCGCGAGAACCTTGCCGTTGGGCTATCCGAGAAAGAAGACGCCCCCCTGATTGTCCAGAGCCAAACCTGGAAGGAAAAAATTCGCCGCCTAAACCCCAGGAGAAAAGGACCGTAGGTCTGATAAGCCGCCGGGCGATCGGCGGGAAAAAGCCGGCTATTGATTGATGACCACCAAACGCGGAAGGAAAGAATTTGCCGCCATGACGCGCCGACCAAAAAAGAGGGCGCCGACAAGCGGCGCCCGGGTTAATCACCATTTTCGGTCTGGCCAAACCTCAATAACTGGCCAGGTCGCTCATTTCGCGAATAATCGCCGAAAGATTGCTTCCCTCGGTATTCATCAGGCAAGCCAGGTTGCCGACGCAACAGACGCTGAACTGCTCGCCGCGCACCACCCAACCCCGGGGTGGGGTCCAGGCGCTGATGCCGGTGAACATCGACAACTGATCCGAGTTGGATTGAACCAGACGGGAATAATCATGAGCGAAGCCGGCCAGCATGCGCATCATCTTCTCTTCGATCAGTCCGTAGCCTTCGAGAAACTCGCCATCATCGCGAAAATGAACGATCGCCTGTACGCCGTCTTCTATCAGCAGCCGCTTGATCATTGTTCTTCCCCAGCCTGTTGGTTCAGCAGATCATAGGCCGCCTGGTAGTCCGCCGAATCATTATCCAGCACAACGCCCGTGTTTCCACGGACCACGGTGGACCAGTCGACTCCGATCATCGTAAAGCCTTCGATGGGATAAAACCCGCTCATGCCCGTGACCTTCTCCCAGCCGCGCGCCTGCATGGCTGAAATGGATGTATTCGCCACGCAGACGTGGCTCAGCAGGTCGAGCACGCTATCGTCGAGGTTTTCCACCTCCTTCATTTCCGAGCGCAACAATTCGCCGCGTCCGTTGAATTCGAATGACGCCAGAGCGCCGGGAAGAGCAAGCAGTTCTGTCAGGTTAGCCATGGTATTCAGTCTCCATTTTTTCAGGTCGTTAGTCGCCTCATCCTCGCGCATCGCCGTCGGCGGGATAGGCTTTGGGGGAAGGCAGCGTCAAACCCTGCTGTCCGAATCGGGATTCACGTTGTCCCGCATCAGCTTCAGGATATCGTTCAGCGATCCCGCGTTATTGTCGAGAAAACAGAACACGTTGCTCATGACGCAGACGGTATAGCGATTCCCTCGGACGGCCCAGCCGCGACACGAAGTCAACCCGCAATCCCCGCAAACCGACCCGAGGATATTGCATTCCATGTGAACGCCCAGCGAAGTCGCGCGACACATCACCGAGGCCATTCTCGCCATCTCGTTGTCCATCTCTCCTTCATAACTGTACCGGTCGCCGCGGTAAGCATATTCACCCGCCGCCATTACGCCGGGCAACGACATCAATCGACTCGTAATACTCACTTTTCATCCTCGTTTATTGTTTGGTGGAATAGCGCCGGATATAACCCGGAATTGAAAAAGCCTCCCCGGCGGGAGACAATCGAGTTTATCCGACCGCTTCGGTTCGTATAACACAGATTAAAGTTTGACTCCAATCCGAACCCGACATTCAGTCATGAATAATCCCACACGACACCCGACGGCGGGTTTTTTCCGCAGGATGGGAGCCATCTTTTATGACGGCATCCTGTTGTTCTCGTTGTTGTTTGTCGCCGCCATTCCAGCGGTCGTCCTGCACGAAAAGTTCGTGGGCAGGCCCCTTTACGGAGAACCGGCCTACTATCCGTTCCTCGTATCCCTCTATGGCATCGCGTTTGTTTATTTCGGTTTGCCCTGGATCAAGACCGGACAGACGCCCGGCATGAAAATCTGGGGCATCCGCCTGGAATCGACCAGCCAGCGCCCGATAGACTGGATCACCGCGCTCAAGCGGTTTATCGTCGCCATGATCTCGTGGTTGCTTTTCGGCGCGGGGTTCCTGGTGATTCTGTTCAGCCGGGACAAGCTGGCCTGGCATGACGCGGCTTCCGGAACCCGGGTCGTCAAAACCTGAGATTGGGTCAGGCAACCCGCCGGAGCAGGAACCAGGCCAAAAGAAGAAAAAGGGTCGGCGGAAGAATCGCCGCCAGAAACGGCGGCAGGCCATAGACCAGCCCGAGCTGGTTGAGCAGTCGGCTGGAGAGGAAATAACCGATTCCCAGCAGGACGCCGATGAACAGCCGCTGACCGGCGCCGCCGCTGCGTTGCGAGGAGAAGACGAAGGGCAAGGCCAGCAGCAACATGACGATGCTGGACAGCGGGACGACGAAACGATTCCAGAAAGCCAGCTTGTAAGCGCCGCTGTCCAGCGCGTTATCCTCCAGATAACGGGTATAGGCGTAAAGATCGGTCATGCCCATTTCCGAGGGGTTGACGCTCAACACCTCGAACAAATTTCTGGCGACCAGTTCGGGCCACACTTCCGAATCGCTGTGGCTCTTGACAATGCCATTCTCGCCAATTTTGGCGCGCGCCAGGTTCTTCAACAGCCAGCCGTTGTCCATCCGCTCGGCGGAACCGGCGTGTACGGCCTCCACCAGACGCAATCCATCGAAACGAAAAATATCCAGATCGAGAATCGACTGTCCATCCAGTATCACCCGGCTCCTGACAAAAAGATCCTTGTGCCGGATCCACACGCCGCCCTGCCGGGAGACCGCCGCCTTGCCGGAGAGCATTTTCGACTTGAGCTGCTGACCGTGACGCGAACCCGCCGGCGCCGCCAGTTCGCCAACGAGAAAAATAATCAACACGAACAAGACGCCGATTTTCAGAATGGAGCCGACAAACCCCCAGACCGACAAGCCCGCCGCCCGCAAGGCCGTTACCTCATTCTGCGCGGCCATCCCGCCCAAACTCAGCAAGCCGCCAATCAACACCGCTGTCGGCGCGTAGTCATAGATCCGGCGCGGCAGGGTAAACAGAATATAGGACGCCGCCTGGCTGAATCCATAGTCACCGCGTCCCACCTCATCCAGCTCATTGATAAAGGAAATGAACGCATCGATACCCACCAGCACCAGCATCGTCAGCAAAACGCCGCCGGCGATTTGCGTCAACAGGTAACGATCGACAATGCGGATCATCATGGCCGCGTCGCCCCCTCGGTCGTTTTGCCTCGGCGCGCGAAAAACCGCCGCAACACCAGGTTCTGGCGCAACAAGATCGCCACGGCGGCAAAGAAAAACAACGCATGCACCCACCACAAACCCAACCAGCCCGGCGTCGCCCCCTTCTCGATCATGTCCTTGCCCAGCCCCAGCAGATTCGCGTAAAAGATATAAACCAGGATAGCGATTCCCAGGCTGCCAAACCGCCCCTGTCTGGGCCCGGAATAACTCAAGGCCACCGCCAGTATCGCCAGCACCAGAATCGACACCGGAAACGAAAGCCGCCAATGCAACTCCGCCAGATGCGGCGGCTGTCCCTTTTCCAGCAACGCGCTGACCGACATCATGTCGATATCCGCCACCAGCGGATTCTGATCCGGCGACGGCAGACGAAACCCCATCTTGCCGAACACGCCCCGGGTAAAGCGATCGCCATCGGGGCGGCCCTGGAACAAACGCCCGTCGGTCAACTCCAGATAGTCTCCCTCGTACTCCGAAATCGTCAATTGATCCGCCCGCGCGGCGGCCACCACGCGCATACTCTCCGGCAATTCCTCGAACAGGAAAATTCGCGCCAGTTGATCCTCGTTGTCCCCCGCCCGCTCGGCGAAGACCACCCGGCTGCTGCCGGGAAACGTCACGAACCGCCCCGGCGTGATTCCGGCCAGATTCATCTTATGCACCGCCTCCGCCCGCAGCGCCTTGATATGCTGCTCGGCCATCGGCTGCACCCAGAAAGTCATCACCAGCAACCCGGCGGCCGTCATCGCGCCCAGCCAGGCATAGGGCGTCAGCAACTGCCAGTCGCTCAACCCCGCCGAACGCAATGCATAGATCTCGTTGCCGCGAAACATGCCGCCCAGCGAAAACAGAATCCCCAGGAACATCGACACCGCCACCAGCGTCGACAGCGATTGCAACGTTCCCCAGGTCAGAAACGGCAACAACAGATCCGCGTCGATCGACCCATTGGCGACCCGTCCCAGCAAGCGCACGAAGACGCCGCCGACCATGATCAGCGCCAGCACAAGAAACACCGCCAGAAAGCTGATGGCGGCGTCCTTGAACAGGTAGCGGTAAACAAGATGTCTGAGCATGGGAACGGGGCGAGGCGTCCTGAACGGGGTATTCCCGGGCGCGGGAAGTATATACTTCTCGCGGCTGAAAATCCCCCGGCGCGCGGGCGGACACGCGGGTCCGCCTCTACGGGGGGCGGTGCGTACCGACTGTTCCCTTTGAGAGCGTTAGGGTTCCACGACCGAATCCCCCCCTATCCGTCATCCCGGGCTGAGTGGAGCGAAGCCCCGGAATCCACGCTCCGAACCCTGGATTCCCGCTTTCGCGGGAATGACGAGCGCGAAGTTCGTCATTCCGGGCTGAGTGGTGCGAAGACCCGGAATCCAGACTCCGAACCCCGGATTCCCGCCTTCGCGGGAATGACGGAGGCGGATCGGTGACGGAGTGAAACGCCCACCACAATCCTCCCCACAAGCGTGGCTGGGGGGCATTTCGACGCGCTTCATCTCGGGATACAGGGTGCGGGTACTTTCGCAACTATTGATATATACCTCTTGCGATCAAGAATACCCCATTTAGGGCGCGCATCTTTTCGCCGATAGCTGCGTTGTAAAAACTTGCCATAGCCCCACTATGCCTGCGTTTTCACGCCTTGCTCTCGACGAAAACCTACGCGCCCTAAATGGGGTATTCTTGATCGCAAGAGGTCTATCACACGTATTGCCCTGGATCCCGGCGTTCGCCGGGATGACGTCCATGATGATGGCGCCGGGTAGAAATGTCCTGGCTGTTTTGGCGGCGACAATGCCGGCGCTCCCGATCGGTCGATTTCATATGCGCCCACCCTGCGAGCACGCTGCGGAGTACGGCAAATCCCATGCATCGATGATATACTTCCCGCGTCCGGGAATACCCCCCGTTCAGGGCGTGCGGATTTCGTCGAGATCAAAGATGCGCGGCCCGAACGGAGCGATTCGCGGGCGCAAGAAACATATACTTCTCGCGTTCAAGAATACCCCGTTCAGGGCGCGTGGATTTTCGTCGAGAGCAAGGCGCAAAAACGCAGGCATAGTGGCGCTACGTCAAGTTTTCGCAACGCAGCTATCGGCGAAAAAACGCGCGCCATGAATGGGGTATTCTTGATCGCGAGAAGTATTTATTATCCACCCCCCTCTGGAACCAACCCGTCCCGATCACTATGGATTTCTATATCAAGAGCGGCAGCCCGGAAAAGCAGCGCACAGCCTGCGTGGTCGTTCCGATCTTTTCTGGCAAGAAGCTGTCCCGACCCGCCGCGCGGCTGGATGAAGCCTCCGACGGCGGCATTCGCAAATTTCTCAAGCGCGGCGACATCCGCGGCGACAAGGGAGAGCTGGCGTGGATCTATGGCCTGGAAAACAGCTATGCGGAGCGTGTGTTGCTGGTGGGCTGCGGCGCCGAGCGCGACGTCAATCCCGCGGTTTTCCGCGAACTATGCGAAACCGTCGCCAAGGCGCTGGACAACAGCGGCGCGACCGAGGCGTTCAGTTACCTGACCGCCGTGGACAGCCGCCACATCGACCCGATGCAGATGGTGCGGGACACGGTCGTTCACTTCGAGATGGCGCTGTATCGTTTCGACGACTACAAGACCGACGTCAAGACCAGTTCGAGACCACTCAAGCGTCTGGCCATTGGCGTACAGCGTCGACGCGATCTGGCGGTCGCCGAAGCCTCCATGCGCGAGGGCAAGGGCATGGCCCTGGGCATGATCGTGGCGCGCGACCTGGGCAACCAGCCGCCCAATGTCTGCCACCCGAGTTACCTGGCGTCACAGGCCGAGTTGCTGCGCAAGACCTATCCTTCGCTGGAACTGGAGATTCTCGACGAAGAAGACATGACCGAACTCGGCATGGGCGCGTTCATGGCCGTGTCGCGCGGCAGCGATCAGCCGGGCAAACTGATCTGCATCAAACACCTCAACGCGCCGGATCCGCATGAAAAACCGGTGGTGCTGGTCGGCAAGGGCATCACCTTCGACACCGGCGGAATTTCCATCAAGCCCTCCGCCGCCATGGACGAAATGAAATACGACATGGGCGGGGCCGCCAGCGTTTTCGGCGTCATCACCGCTTGCGCCGAGTTGCAGCTGCCCGTCAATGTCATCGGCGTCGTCGCGGCCGCCGAAAACATGCCAAGCGGCGGCGCTTCGCGGCCCGGGGACATCGTCAAGACCCTGTCCGGCCAGACCGTGGAAATCCTCAATACCGACGCCGAGGGCCGCCTGGTGCTCTGCGACGCGCTCACCTGGGTCGATCGTTTCAATCCGGCAGCGGTCATCGATATCGCCACCCTGACCGGGGCCTGCATCATCGCCCTCGGGCATCACGTCTCCGGCATGGTCACCAACAGCCCGTCGCTGGGCCGGGAGCTGTTCCACGCCGGCCAGGCCACCTACGACCGGGTGTGGGAACTGCCGCTCTACGAGGAATACACGGATCAGCTCAAAAGCAATTTCGCCGATATGGCCAATATCGGCGGTCGACCCGCCGGAACGATTACCGCCGGCGCCTTCCTGTCGAAATTCACCAGCGACTACCGCTGGGCGCATATCGACATTGCCGGCACCGCCTGGAAATCGGGCGAAGCCAAGGGCGCGACCGGAAGGCCCGTGCCGCTGCTCCTGGAATTCATTTTCAAGCGCCTCAGATCGGCGGAATGACGCAGATCGATTTCTACATACTGCAAGCCGGGGCCGGCCAGTCGCGGATGGATTTCGCCATCCGGCTGACGGAAAAACTCTACCGCGACGGCCGCCGCGTCCATTTGCATGCCGGCGATTCTGCTATGCTCAACGCACTGGACAGCGGTTTGTGGCAAAACCGGGATATCAGCTTCATTCCCCATGAAATTGCCGACGCGCCGCTGACGGATTGCCCCGTTACCCTGGGGACCGGCGCGTTCACCGGCGCCGAGGAAGTGCTGGTCAACCTGGCCGAAAACGTCCCGGAATTTTTTTCCCGGATGGAGCGCGTCGTTGAAATTATCGACACTGCCGCGCCCGACGTCGCGGCCGGTCGCGACCGCTATCGCTATTACCGGGACCGGGGATATCCACTGAAAAACCACAGCATTCCTTCGAGCAAGCCATCATGAGCGATTCAGACAAACACATTCCCACCCTGGACGAAATGATTTTCCCGGGGCGACCGGACAAGGCCAAGACCACTCCGCCCGAAAGCGCCAAAGCGGCAGAGGAAAAAAAAACCGGCGCCGAATCAACCCCACCCGAAGCGCCCCCATCCAGGCGTCCGAAGCGCACCAGCTTCGAAACCATGCTCAACACCCAGATCGACGCCATACTGGCCCGCCACATGAAAGCCGCCCGCGCCGAAATCGTCCGCGCTGTCATGCTCGAACTGCGATCCCGCCTGCCCGTCGCCAACCGCAAGAAAAAGTAATCACAGCTTTCCGCGCGCGGACAGGCTATACTTCTTGCGATCGAGAATGCCTCGGCTCCTTCCGCATCGCGCGGAGATTTGCGCCCCGCGCCTTTTCTGACCCGCGTTGCTCACAAGATCGCGGAATTCCGCCCCGCCATTCATTTTTTCACCAACCCAATGACCATACCTACCGAAACCAGCTTTTCCGGGCTGGGGCTTCCCGCCTCCGTCTGTCGCACACTGGACAAACTCGGCTACGAACAACCCTCCGCGATCCAGGCCCACGCCATCCCCCCCTTGCTGGAGGGGCGGGATCTGCTCGGCGTCGCCCAGACCGGCACCGGAAAAACCGCGGCCTTCGCCCTGCCGCTGATCGTCCGGCAAAAATCCGCATCGAACAAGCCATCCATCCTGGTGCTCACGCCGACCCGGGAGCTGTGCATTCAGGTCGCCGAAGCGTTTGAAACCTACGCGGAAAGCGTCGCCCGACTCGGGATTCTGCCGATCTACGGCGGACAGGATATCGGCGGCCAGATTCGGCGGCTCAAGGCCGGCGTTCAGGTCATCGTCGGCACGCCCGGCCGGGTCATCGACCTGATCAAGCGAAAAAACCTCAACCTTTCCGAACTGCGAAGCGTGGTGCTGGACGAGGCCGACGAAATGCTGCGAATGGGTTTTATCGACGACGTCGAATGGATCCTCGAACAGACGCCCGACCAGCGTCAGGTCGCGCTGTTCAGCGCCACGATGCCCGCCGCCATTCAGCGCATCGCCGCCCGCTACCTGAAAGACCCGGTGGAAACCCGCATCGAATCATCGACCCGCACGGTCGACCGCATCGAACAGTCCTACATTGAAGTCAACGCCAAGCGCAAGCTGACCGCGCTCGACCTGATCCTGGAAACCGAAACGTTCGATGGCGTCATCGTCTTCGTTCGCACCAAGAACTCGGCCCAGGATCTGGCCCGAAAACTGGAAGCGAGAGGGTACCGCTGCGCCGCCATTCACGGCGACCTGAACCAGCGCCAGCGGGAACTCTGCCTGCGCCAGATGAAAGACTCGGTGATCGACGTCCTCGTCGCCACCGATGTCGCCGCGCGCGGCATCGATGTTTCGCGAATATCGCACGTCATCAACTACGACATCCCCTACGACGGCGAATCCTATATCCACCGCATCGGACGCACCGGGCGCGCCGGGCGCTCGGGCAAAGCCATCCTTTTCGTCACCCAACGGGAAAAAAGGATGCTCAAAACCATCGAAAAAACCACCGGGCGCGCCGTCAAGCCGCTCTCGCCGCCAACCCCCGCCGACCTGCGCCGGATCCGGCAGCAACGTTTCGCCGAAATGATCAAAGACACGCTGCAAAACCGCTCGCTGAACAAACTCCGCGACACTCTCGGGGACATCAAGCAAGCCCACGGACTCAGCGATGAAGACATCGCCCTGGCGCTGGCGTTTATTTCGCGAAAAAATCACTCCCTGATCGTCAGCGACCGGGATTTGTCCCTGACGCCCACGACAAAACCCGCGACTTCCGAAAACAGGACGCGCAAACCCCGCGACAAACAGGAGCCAACCCGCAGGCGCGCCGACCGCGCCGAGAAAGAAAAGCTCCCCATGCAAACCTACCGGCTCGCCGTTGGCAAAAAACACGCCGTGAGAGTGGGCGACATCCTCGGCGCCGTCGCCAACGAACTGGATATCGAAAGCCGCTACATCGGCAGCATCCAGATGAACGACGACAACAGCCTGATCGACCTCCCCGAAGGCATGCCTCCCGAAGTGTTCCAGATTTTCCGCAAGATCCACATCCGGGGCTTCCCCGCCAGGCCGGAGAACCTCAGCCGCGGCAACAAGAAACACGCGCCGCGAACCAAGCCCCGGAAACCGTCAAGAAAAAAACTGAACCTGCCGAAATCCGCGAACCGGCGTACGGGGAAACGCAAGAAACCGTAGGTTGGACGGGCGCCGCCTCCTTATTATCAATAGTTTCATATATTGTCGCACTCAGTCGGCGCCTACCGACTGTTCCCTCTGAGAGGGTTAGGGGCTCCACGACCGAATCCCCACCGCCCCCCCTATCCGTCATTCCGGGCTGAGTGGAGCGAAGACCCGGAATCCAGAACGAGGCGCTGGATTCCCGCTTTCGCGGGAATGACGGAGCGCTGTAGAGGCCTGATAAGCCGAAGGCGCATCAGGCATAGCTGACGGCAACCTCG
>DRPO01000656.1 GCA_011330835.1 Gammaproteobacteria bacterium
GCCCCCCGTTGCCGCAAGGGGGTCAATTCCCCCTATTTACCATCGTGCCCCTTTCAGGCAATGGGCGGCTCCGCATAGATTGCCCCAGAAGCGCCTGGTCAGTCGCGTGAGCCAGCTGTCTCGATCAGGTTTGGGCCGAATTGTTTAGCCGCCGCTTCGCTTCGTCCTCGCTCAGGCCTGTCTCGGATGAGGTCTCCAGCAGTTTGGGGTCGATCTTGTTCTCGCTCATGTCGAGTGATCCGGATGATTTTGATCAAATAGGCGTGCATTCTGGAAAGCGCGGTTGAGCGCTTGTCAGGATTAAGGGCGCGCGGGGAGAGGCGTTCCGTCATCCAGATGACAGGGTGGGCATGGGCGTCCCAGGGTGAGCGCATGTCAATCCTCGTCATTCCCGCGAAAGCGGGAATCCAGCGCCTGGTTCTGGATTCCGGGTCTTCGCTCCACTCAGCCCGGAATGACGGATGGGTGATGGGATGGGGGGAAGAAGGAAGAGCGCCTTGTATAGGCTATTCTCAATCGCAAGAGGTATAGTTTCGCGATGATTGAGAGAAAGGACCTGGCGTTGCTGACCGGCTGGGGGCTGGGAAAGGCTGTATGGGAGCCATTTGTCGAACGACTGGACGAGCGCTTCCGTCCGCGTGTTTTCGATCTGCGCGATTACTGGCTTGCCGCTGATGGCGGAGCGTTGTCGGAGCAGGCGCTGGCGCGTCTGGCGACGCGAATACCCGTTGGAGCGCATGTGCTGGGCTGGTCTCTGGGAGGGATGCTGGCGATACGGTTGGCCGCTGCTTGGCCCGGGCGTTTCAGTTCCCTGTCGCTGGTCGCGACGAATGCGGTGTTCCGGCAAAGGGGCGACTGGCGCGCCGCGATGCCCAGGGCGCAGTTCGAGCGGTTCCGCGAGTCGTTCCGGATGAGTCCGGCGGAGACTCTGCGCCAGTTTGTCGGGCTGATGTTTGTTGGGACCCCGCAGGCGCGGCGTTGGAGTCGCTGGCTGCTGGATTCCGGGGCTGTAGCGGCGTTGCCAGAGGATGAGCTCGAATGGGGCCTGCAACGGCTCGACAGCCTCGATGTTCGCCAAAGCCTGGCGGCGGTGGATGCGCCCGTGATGGTCATCCAGGGCGACCGCGACAAGGTGACGCCGCCCGATGCGGTCAAGGCGCTGGTGGGGCTCAATCCCGCCGTGGAGGCGGTTTCCATCGCGAGCGCGGGGCATGCGCCGTTTCTGAGCCATGCGAACGAGGTTGAGGCCGCGCTGCGCGCCTTTTGGCGGCGACCGGTCAGCGGCGTTGGTGTAGTGAACGGGAAAAGAGATGAGTCGTATTCCGCCTGAATTCGCGCTGGACAAGCAGCAGGTGCGCCGGGCTTTTTCGCGGGCCGCCGAAAGTTATGACGAGGCCGCCGTGTTGCAACGGGAGGTCGGGGAGCGGTTGAGCCTGCGTCTGGATTACATTCGTCTCCAACCTGATGTGATACTCGATCTCGGGGCGGGCAGCGGGCTGGTCACCGAGCTGTTGTTGCGCCGCTTTCGCAAGGCAACGCTGCTGGCGGTCGATTTTTCCGAACCGATGCTGAAGCGGGCGAAACGTCGGGGCTCGTGGCGTCGGCGACCCCGGGCGGTCTGCGCCGACGCGCTGCGGTTGCCCATTGCCGATGAGGCGGTCGATCTGGTTTTTTCCAATCTCATGTTGCAGTGGTGCCGCCCGCTGGAGCCTTATCTGGCCGAGGTTCGCCGGGTTTTGGTCCGGGGCGGGCTGTTTCTGTTTTCCACGTTCGGGCCGGATACGCTCAAGGAGCTGCGCCAGGCGTGGCGGGCGGTGGACGGGGCGGCGCACGCGCACGAATTTATCGATATGCACGATATCGGCGACATGCTGCTGAATTGCGGTTCCAGAAGGGGCCGTTGGCGGGGGCGGTGCCGATGTTTTCGATGAGGAGGGTGATGGAGGCGGGCTGGCCGGCCCAAAGGGAGGAGGGTTGGACGGTGAGGGAGC
>DRPO01000657.1 GCA_011330835.1 Gammaproteobacteria bacterium
AGGAACATGGCGCGGCGAGCCTGGACAAGCGCCTGGCGGCCGCGCGCGCGATCGCCGACAAGGGCGGCATTGTCGGTTTCCATTTCCACCCGATTGTGCATTACGAGCAGTGGAAGGCCGACTATCGGCGGGTAATAGAAAAAGTGACCACGATGTTCGAGCCCTCGGAAGTCGCCCTGATTTCTCTCGGCACGCTGACCTTCATCAAGCCGGTGATCCGCAAAATCCGGCAACGGGGCGTCGAAACGCAAATCCTGAAACTGCCGCTGGAGAACGCCGAAGGCAAGCTGTCCTATCCGGATGACATCAAGATCGAGCTGTTTTCACACGTCTGGCGAAGTTTCCCCCGCGACTGGCGGGAACAGGTGTTTTTCTACCTGTGCATGGAGCATCAGCGTTTCTGGAAACCGGTTTTCGGCTTCGACTACGACAGCAACGAGGCGTTCGAGACAGCAATGAAAAAAGCCTATCTGGAAAAACTGGGCCTGGAGATTCCCGCGTCGGCGTAGTCGCGATTCGCCCAAGCGCTCTTGCGCGCGCACATTTGTTTGAAAATACACTATATTACAGAGTAACCGGCCCCCATCGCGTTCCGGTTCGAACCCGACTTTCCAATCGCTTAGGAGAAGATCGCCATGCATGCCAGACACGAAGAATTCGTGAGCCAAGTCAAAAAATATGCCAGCAATGTGAACGAAGACGCCGTCGCCGGAATCATAAAGCACCTTGGCATCGCCATTGGCAACAAGAATGCCGAACTGGTTTCATGCTCCGGCAAAGCGGAACTCAACCGGATCCGAGATGGCTTCATGAAAAAGAAACTGGCCCTGAAAGACAGTAACGCCGACCTGGAAGCCGCGCTGGACGAAATCTGCGAAAAGATGGGCAAAAGCAATCCCGCCAAGTCGCGAGTCGCCTTCTATTACCTGCTGGCTGAAAAATACGGCATGCTGGACAAATTCGTCTGACCAGAGAGGCGGCAGGGCGGGCGCGCAGCGCCCTCGCGATCGAGAGATTCGTTCAGCCCGGGCCTCTTTTCACCGACGACGGCCACGTCCCCGGGATCGCGGAATTCCCACGCGGGGAGCCGATTGCGCCATGGTCACTCACGGGAAAGATCCGGACGCGCTTCGACCAGCCCGTTTTTCTCCAGGGCGCGGTAGATTTTCTTGCCGGTTCTGGCCAGCCGATGCAAATCCCCGAGCGTGGGCTGCTCCCCCCGGGCCAGGCGGTCTTCCCATTCCTCCAGCCGGATGTCGAGGTATTCCAGCAGCTTGAAAGAACAGCCGTGACAATGGCCGGAGCAGAGGTCGGCCTCCGGCGCGTCGAAAGGCATGGCCTCGCGGATCTGCCGGATCAGCTGGCGCATGGCTTCGGGCGTAGCGGGCTTCACAATACGGTCATCGTGTCGCTATCGGGCCGCGGGCCGGGCCTGACCATCAGGCGGTGAACTTCCCTGACGACCGCCTCGGGCGTGATCTCCCGCATGCAGGTGAAAGCGCCGCCGCAGGTGGGATTGCGACGACAGGGTGAACAGTCGCGGGGATGATGGATGACCGTGGTCAAGGCGCTGTCAGTGCGCAGATAGGGCCGTGTGGAGCCAAACAGACAGACCGTGGGGCGCTCGAAGGCCGTGCCGAGATGGGTCAGGCCGGTATCGACGCCAATCAGCAGTCGGCAGCGCGAGATAATCGCAGCCGCTTGCGGAATGCTGGTTTCCCCGGCCAGATCGATAATGGCGCTATCCCCCGCCAGTTCAGCCGCCGCCGGTCGATCGGCCGGGCCGCCCAGCATGATCGCTGGCAGGCCGGTTTCCCTCTGGAGCCGCTTGGCCAGCGCGCGCCACGATTCGTCGAACCAATGCTTTTGCGGACGAGTCGTGAAGGGGCAGAAAACGACATAATCACCCGCGACGCCCCGATCGTGAAGCAGCGACCGGGCGGCCTTTTCATCTTCCGGCGACACGCCAACCCGCATCGGGAACGGCCGGGTCTCCAGCCCCAGTCGCCGCGCCAGCTCGCGGTATTCGAAGCCGATGCGGTCGCTGGCCGCCGGCTTGTCGATGACCTCGGTCATCAGGTAACGGCTGCCCTCGCGCGAACCGAGCCCGATGCGCCGCGAAGCCCCGCTCGCCCAGGCCCAGACGCCGCTCTTGAGCAGCCCCTGAGCGTCGATGGCGGTATCGAAACGGCGCGCCCGCAGCTCACGCAGAAAGGCGCGCGCCTCGCGCCCCAGCGTTCTGAAACGCCGCTCCCGCCACAGCGCCCGCCAGCGCGCCTTGTCCCAGACGATCACCTCGTCCAGATCGGGATGACGGCTCAGCATGTCGCGGACCGGAGGCTCCGCCAGCCAGGCGATATGGGCCTCGGGATAACGCTGGCGCAACGCGCCGACCAGCGGCGAAGCGAAGATCACGTCGCCGATGGCGCTGGTGCGGATGATGAGAATGCGTTCGATGGTCGTTTTCCGGTTGAGGTTCAGGATCGCCAGAATCCGGGATGCAACAGCACCAGCACGGAAAAGATCTCCAGCCGTCCGAGCAGCATGGCCAGCACGCTGAGCAGCTTGCCGGCGTCGCTGACGCTGGCGAAGGATTGGGACACCTCTCCCATGCCGGGGCCGAGATTGTTGATGCAGGTCGCCACCGCCGAATAGGCCGAGACCTGGTCGAGCCCGGTCGCCATCATGCCCAGCATCAGGGCGACGAACCACTGGATCTCCTGCCGGTAGAACAGGATCGAGGGGTGCATGAAATCCAGCCCCTGCAGCACCGTCGCCCCCGTCGTCGTCAGCCCCGATACCGATTCGAACAGCGCATCGACAAAACCGAGATCCAGCGACAACATCAGCGGCAGCGCGCCCAGTCCCCCCAGCATCAGCCAGAACAGCGCCACGATCAGAAACCCTTCCTGACGCCGGATGCTCGGCGGCGCCCGATGATTGAGCAGCCACATCCCCGCCCCCGCGCCGAGAATCATCAGAAACGTCACCATCAGGTTGTGCGTTTCGCCGTCGTGGTAATACCAGGAAATCACAATGGGCGGCGCCAGCGTAATGCTGAACACGCAGGTCAGCAAACCGGTGACGCTGAGAACAGGACGCAGCCGCATGGCCAAACCGCCTTATTGGATATCGAGCCTGTTGCCGCTGATATGGGCGCCAAGGCGGGAGCCGGCGACCGCGCCGCGGAACGAGGCCGGCAATGATGGCGCGGAAGGAAGCGCGGCGCCAGTCGATCCGGCGGGGGGGGTTCCCGTCGCCAGCGGCGGGGGCGCGAAGCGCGGATGAAGCAACGCCGGGCCGAACGCGTTCGGCGGCCCGACGGCGGCGGTTTCATCCCCGAGGTCGGCAACGCCGCCGGCGTCGGGTATCGCGAGCGCCTCGCTGTCGTCGGCCAGACTCGCGCGGGGCAAACCCAGCGCCGCCAGACACAGCCCGACGCCGAACGCCATTTTCGCCTGATGAATCCGCCTAGCTTTCGAAAACATGCTCTTCTCCCGGAAACTCGCTTGCCTTGACGGCCCGCACATAGGCTTCGACCGCGCGCTGGATGCTGCCGCCTTCCGCCAGGAAATTGTTCGCGAACCTGGGCGCCCGACCGGGCGTGATCCCGAGAATATCCTGCAACACCAGAATCTGTCCATCGCAACGACCGCTGGCGCCGATGCCGATGGTGGGGATCGTCAGCCTTTCGCTGATGGCTTTGGCCAGCGGTTCGACGACGCACTCCAGCAGCATCAGGTCGGCGCCCGCCCGCTCCAGCGCCAGCGCATCGTCGATCATCTTGCGAGCCTGGTCCTCGGAACGGCCCTGAACGCGGTAGCCGCCGAGCTTGTTGATCAACTGCGGTTGCAGACCGATATGGGCGCAAACCGGCACGCCGTGCTCAACCAGCTTCTCCACGGTCTTGACCTGCCGGGCGTCGCCTTCCAGCTTGACCATCTGGCCATGGCCGTCCTGCATCAGCCGGGCCGCCGTGTCCAGCGCCTGTTGCGAAGTGGCGTAGCTCATGAACGGCATATCCACCATCAACAGGGCGCGACGGCAGCGGCTGGCCACCGCGCGACTGTGGTAGACCATGTCCTCCACCTTCACCGGCACGGTGGAATCGTGGCCCTGAACCACCATGCCCAGCGAGTCGCCGACCAGGATCACATCCACCCCGGCCTCGTCGAGCACCGCGGCGAAGCTGGCGTCATAGGCCGTCAGGCAGGCAATCTTCTCGCCGGCGCGCTTCATCTTGCGCAAAGTGCTGACGGTAATGCGTCGAATGGCCGATTGCGCGCTCACAGCCTGCGCTCCGGCAAGGGGTTATAAAAGCGTCGTCCCGATTGCGTCTGCATGATCTCCTCGAACAGGCCCTGATAATCGTACTCATTACGCGCGAAATCGATCTCGGCGGCGTTGACGACCAGCAACGGCGACTCCTCGTAATAGTGAAAGAAATTGGCGTAAGCGTCATTGAGCCGCGCCAGATAGGTCGAATCCAGCGGCTTTTCGTAATGCCTGCCGCGCCGCCCGACGCGCTCCAGCAGCACCGACACCGGCGCCTGCAAATAGATGACCAGATCCGGTCGCGGCGTCCGCGCGGCCAGCCGCTGGTAGAGGCGTTGGTAAAGCGCCAGCTCCGCCTCGTTGAGATTCATCGAGGCAAACAGATAATCCTTCGCCAGCAGATAATCGGCGACGACGCTCGAAGGCGCTGTTTCCAGGGCTTGCAGCGCTTCGAGCTGATCCACCCGGTCGAGCAGAAAACTGAGCTGGGTCGGCAACGCCATCTGCTCCGGACGGGCGTAGAAATGGGGTAAAAACGGATTGTCGTCCGCCTGCTCCAGCAACGGCGCGGCGTCCAGATCACGCGCCAATCGCCGCGCGAGCGTGGTCTTGCCCACGCCAATGGGACCTTCGACAACCAGATACCGACCCGATTCCGCCACTGTCGCTCCGAATGGAAAAGAACAAGGGCATCTTCGACGAAATTCAGACGCTAATCAAGCGCGAGCCGGGACAGAAACAAAGACGGAAAAGAGGCGAAGAAAAGAAACTCCGGGGCCGCGAGAGCCCCGGAAATGGAGGGCTAAAGAGAACCAACTACTTGAGACTTAACACCCATTTTACAATCGTCTTGATATCGTCATCGGAAACAGCCGCGTTGGGAGGCATCGGGATTTCACCCCAGACGCCCTTGCCGCCAGCCTTGA
>DRPO01000658.1 GCA_011330835.1 Gammaproteobacteria bacterium
CAAACACCCGCCGCTGATGCCTGTCGGCAAACCGGTCCAGGTCCGGCTGGAGATCGTCGATCCCGGGAAAGACGCGCTGGCCTTTGATTTCGAATTTCGGTAGCGGAGAAATTGGGGTTGGCCCCGACGGGAGATGGTCAAAACCGGGCAAGGCAATTCGCCCACCCCGTTTGCAAATGCCTCCGCAGACCTGATAAGCCGAAGGCGCATCAGGCAAACCCCACTTCGTCATTCCGCGAAAGAAGGGATTCATGGCCACAGTCTGGATTCCGGGTCTTCGCTCCACTCAGCCCGGAATGACGAGAGGGGCATGCCCCACCCCGTCATTCCCGCGAAAGCGGGAATCCATGGTTGTGGTCGGGTTTTCGTGGTTGCCCCCAAAATTGAGTCTCGGCCATCGGCCTGTTATCTTAACGAGATCGTCAGGATCAAACAGAGATTTGGCCCAGGCGCTCAGGAGGGGCAATTCGGTTCACCCGTTCGGGCAGATCCGATCATTGATAACATACGGAAGTCCTGGTTTTTACGGACATTTCGATACCGCCCCATGATCAAGGAAAAACAGTCACCCCGCGATTCTTCGCTGGCGCATCGTTGTCGCAACGACGATTCCGCGGCGCGCCGGGGCTAAACGTGATCGTCCGCGATCACGGGAGAACTTGAAACCAATGGGCAATAATGATCCGGAAAACAATGATCTGAAACTCTCGGACGCCGTCTATACCGCCATCGAAGACTATTTCCGACACCTCAACGGCGACAGCCGCCATTGCGACAATCTCTACGCGCTGGTGATGTCGGAGGTCGAACGACCGCTGTTGAAATGCGTGATGGAGCACTGCAACAACAATCGGACACAGGCCGCCCGCGCGCTGGGCATCAACCGCGCGACGCTGCGCAAGAAGCTGGAGCAGTACGGGTTGGGTTGAGTTGCGGAGCGGGGTTCAACCCGGCGTATTGCGGTCCACCCAGCGTTTTTCGCCGCTGGAGAGAGTCTCCTGCTTCCAGAACGGGGCGCGATGCTTGAGTTCCTCGACCAGGTAGCGGCAGGCCTCGAAGGCTTCGCGCCGGTGGGTCGACCAGACGGCGACCAGCATGATGGCTTCGCCGGGGTTGATGTCTCCGACGCGGTGGACGATGAGGCAGTCCAGCAGCGGCCATTTTGCGTTGGCCTCGTCGATAATTCCTTGCAGGCTCGCTTCGGTCATGCCGGGGTAGTGCTCCAGCGTCATCGCGACCACGTCGTCGCCTTCGTTGAAGTCCCGCATCGAGCCGATGAACGTGGCGGTCGCGCCCAGGTCGGCGCGCCCGCCCAGTTGCTCGCGCTGATAGTCCTGGAGCAGCGACCAGGGATCGATGACGCCGGTTTCAAGGCTGACGCGAGACATCAGCCCCCCGTGACCGGCGGGAAGAACGCGACCTCGTCGCCCGCCTGGACGGCGGTGTCGAAGGAGCCGTAGACCTGATTCACCGCCGCCAGCGTATTGTCGGGCGGCGCGAGTTCCGGATTGGCGGCCCGCCAGACATCGCCCACGGTCGCGGCGGCGCTCGCCTCCAGCTCCTCTTCCTGTTTGCCCACCGTTTCGCGCAGGCTGGCGAAATATTTAATGTGAATGACCATCGGTTGCTACAATGACCCGGATCAAGACATTGTAACGCAGTCTGGAAAGGAACTCGCTGCGTATATACCTCTCGCGATCAAGAATACCCCATTTAGGGCGTGTAGTTTTTCGTCGAGAGCAAGGCGTAAAAACGCAGGCATAGCGGCGCTACGCCAAGTTTTTACAACGCAGCTATCGGCGAAAAAAAAGGCGCGGCCTAAATGGGGTATTCTTGATCGCGAGAGGTATAACACACTTATGACAGACAAACTCACCCATTTCAACGCCAGCGGCGAGGCCCACATGGTTGATGTCGGCGACAAGCCCGCAACCCGTCGCGTCGCGATTGCCGAAGGCTGGATCGACATGGCGCCGGCCACGCTGGCGCTGATCCGCGCCGGCGGGCACAAGAAGGGCGACGTGCTCGGCATTGCCCGCGTCGCCGGCATCATGGGGGCCAAGAAGACCAGCGACCTGGTGCCGTTGTGTCACCCCATCGGCCTCACGCATGTGGAGGTCGCCTTCAGCACCGGCGCCGGCGATGTGCGCTGCGAGGCCCGCGCCGAAACGCGCGGCCAGACGGGCGTCGAAATGGAGGCGCTGACCGCGGTTCAAGTCGCGCTGCTGACCATTTACGATATGTGCAAGGCGGTGGACCGGGGCATGACCCTGCGCGACATCCGGCTCATCCACAAGTCCGGCGGCAAATCCGGAACCTGGAACAGAAATCCCAAGGAGGGCGACCAATGATCCGATTGTTCAAATGGCTGGCGCTGATCGTCGCGGTGCTGGCGGTCCTGGCGCTGGGCAGCCTGACGGTGGCCGTGCTGACGGTCGATCCCAACGATTTCAAGCCGCGGATCACCGCCCAGGTGAAAAAGGCCACCGGTCGCGAGTTGACGCTGGCGGGCGATATCGGCTGGTCGTTCTACCCCTGGCTCGGCCTCAATCTCGGCAAGGCCTCGCTGGCCAACCCGCCCGGCTTTGGCGATCAGCCTTTCGCGCGCATCGACGAAATCGACATCAAGGTCAAACTGCTGCCGTTGCTGCGCAAGCAGTTGCAGGCGCGCCAGATTGTTATCAGCGGGGTCAGTCTCGATCTGCAAAAGGATCGACAGGGGCGCGACAACTGGAGCGATCTGGCCAAAGGCGCCGGGGAATCCGCGAAAGCGCCGGAAAAAGCCGCCGAAGGCGGCGTCCCCTCCGGCCTGAAGATCCGCGTCAACGGCCTGAAGCTGCGCAATCTCAAGCTGCGCTACCGCGACCGGCAGGCCGGTACGGACATCCGCATCGACCCGCTCAACCTTACGACTGGCGCCATCGAACTGGGCAAGCCGGTGCGTTTCGAGGGCGGCTTGGCGCTGGAGATGACCGGGCTGGCCGTGAAACTGCCGCTGTCCGGCCAGCTCACCGCAGACCTGGAACACAACCGCTACCGGCTCGACGACTTCGAACTGACGCCCACGATCACCGGCGATGGCCTGCCCGCCAACGGGCTGACCGGCGCGATCCAGCTCGACCTCGCAGCCGATCTCAACGCCCAGACGCTCAAGGCGTCCACCCTCCGGCTCGCCCTGGATGATCTGACGCTCGAAGGCCAGCTCGCCGTGGATCGCCTGATCGACAACCCGGCCTTCTCCGGGCATTTAGCCAGCAACGACTTCAATCCGGGCGTGCTGATGACCGCGCTCGGCGTCGAAGCGCCGAAACTCGCCGATAACGCAGCCTTGCAAAGGGCCGCGCTGGCGTTCGACCTCAAGGGCGACGCAAAACGGCTGAGCCTGGAGAATCTCTCGGCCACGCTCGACGACTCGACGTTGAGAGGACGCTTTGCGCTCACCGATCTGGCCCGCATGGCCATGGCTTTCGACCTCGAACTCGACGCCATCGACATCGATCGCTACCTGCCCGCCAGCACGGAAACCGCCGCCGCCCAGGCATCGACGCCGGCCACGGCTTCCGACACGCTGCCTTTGCCCATCGACATGCTCCGCAAGCTGCGAATCGACGGCGTCGCCCGGGTTGGCAAACTCACCGCCAGCAAGCTCCAGTTCCAGAACGCCAGCGTCACCGTCAAGGCCGACCACGGCGCGCTGCGCATCGCCCCGCTGCGGGCCGAGGCTTATCAGGGCAAGGCGGTCATCGACGCCCAGCTCGACGTGCGCGGCGACACGCCGCTGTGGAAAGCCTCCATCGACCTCGCCGGCGTGCGCTCCGAAGACATTCTGCAAACGCTGTTCGGCGACCGTTATCTCTCCGGCGAAGCGGCGTTCAAGGCCCGTATCGACACCCGCTCCGATTCCATCGAAGGCCTCCAGCGCAACCTCGGCGGCAACTTCAGCGTCAGCTTCAAGGACGGCACGATCAAGGGATCGAAACTGTCGAAAAAGATCAACGAGGCGCGCAATTTCTGGCGCAAGCTGCAAGGCAAGCCGCCGGTCACCGACGACATTGGAGAAAACACCCATTTCTCCAGCCTGACCGCTACGGGGCGGATCACTCACGGCGTGATCGAAAACCACGATCTGAAAATTCTCGCGCCCATCTTTCAGGCCAAAGGCGAAGGTCGGATCGACCTCCCGCGCAAGTTCATCGACTACAGCCTCTCGCTGGCCGATGAAGGCCCGGAAGACGCCGGTCGAACCTTTGTCCCGCTTCAGATCAAGGGGCCATTCGACAACCTGCATTTCAAGCTGCGGCTCGATTCCGTACTGAAAGCTCGCGCGAACGCCAAACTGGAAGCGGAAAAGGCCCGGCTCAAGGCCAAGGCGGACGCCGAAAAGGCCCGACTCAAGGCCCGCCTGGAAAGCGAAAAGGCCGCGAAAAAGGCGGAGCTGGAAGCGAAAGCCGCCGAGAAAAAGGCTGAACTGAAGAAGAAAGCGGAAGAGAAAAAACAGGAGCTCAAGAAGAAACTGGAAGACAAGCTCAAGGACGAACTCAAGGGGCTGTTCTGACGGGTGAACTGAAGCGGATCCCGATTTTAGGCTGTTTGTCCGATGCGCCTTCGGCTTATCGGGCCTACGAATACCTTAGTCAAGGCGGCGCTTCAATTGCACCCTACATGATCGGACTGGCCGTAGGGTGGATCAAGCGAAGCGGATCCACCGAATGCGCCAAACCTATTGGGCTTGTGGGCTTTTGCCGGCGGGGATGCCGGCGCTCCCAGGGGCTTCTTCCAATCTCAGAGCGTGATGACCCTGACCAGGTTCGTGCCGCCGCTCAACTGGTTGGAGCCCGCCGTGACGATCACATTGTCGCCGGGGCTGGCGTACCCCTTGTCCCTTGCGGCGTCGATGGCGCAGGCGATCCGCGACTCATCATCCATGCCGCCTTCGTAGACCACCGGTTCGACGCCCCAGTTCATGGTCAGGCGGCGGGCGACCTGCTCCTCGTGGGTGATGGCGAGAATCGGACATTCGGGCCGGTGCTTGGAGATCAGGCGCGAGGTGAAGCCGGACTCGGTGAGGCTGATGATGGCCGCGGCCTTGAGCTTGTGGGCCATGCCCGCGACGGAGTCGGCGATTGCTTCGGTGACGACGTTGTGGGTGTGAAACGGGATAGCCTGAAGGTAGCCATACTCGGCCAGACAGGCCTCGGTGGTCAGGGCCAGCTCGTGCATGGTTTGGATGGCCTCGACCGGGTATTCCCCCACCGCCGTCTCGCCGGAGAGCATCACCGCCGAGGTGCCGTCGAGAATCGCATTGGCGACATCGCTGGCCTCGGCGCGGGTCGGTCGGGGATTGTGCTCCATCGACGCCAGCATCTGGGTGGCGGTAATGACCGGCTTGCCCGCCATGACGGTGGTGCGAATCATCTTTTTCTGCACGCCGGGGACTTCGCCGAACGGCAGCTCCACGCCCAGATCGCCGCGCGCCACCATCAGGCCATTGGCCACGGCGACGATCTCCTTCAGATTCTCGATGCCGGCGCGATTTTCTATCTTGGCGATGATCGGCGTCTCGACGTTGTGCTCGCGCAGGATGGCTCGCATCCGCTCGATGTCGTCGGCGCTCTGGATGAACGAGGCGGCGATGTAATCCACATCGTAATTCACCGCGAAGGCCAGTTCCGCCAGTACATCATCGCGATTCTCCGGCCCCACGGCGGTCATCGACAAGCGCGTGTTGGGCAGGTTGACACCCTTGTTTTCCTTGAGCAGGCCGCCGTGAACCACCTCACAAATGATCCGCCCCGGCTCCAGGCCTTTGACTTCCAGCTCCATCGCGCCATCGTCGAGCAGAATCATCTCACCGACAGCCACCTCTTCGGGCAACTTCTTGTAGGAGACCGAGACGCCACTGGCATCACCCGGCTCCCCGTCGGTTCGCAACTCGAATGAGGCGCCCCGCTGCAACTCGACCGTGTTGGCGGTCAGCGGACCGGTGCGAATTTCAATGCCTCGGGTGTCGATCATGATCGCGACGCGACTGCCGGCCAGTTCGGCCGCCTGGCGAACCCGCTCAATGGTCTTGGCATGCTGCTCGTAGGTGCCGTGAGAAAGGTTGAGCCGGGCGACATTCATGCCCGCGTCGATCATCCGCCGGAGAATCTCCACGTCGTTGCAGGCCGGCCCGACCGTGGCGATGATTTTCGTGTGCCTGAATTGCTTTCTATCGGCCATGGAATTCTGCGATTGGGAAAAGGCGCCTCACGCCCATTGTGCCTCAACGAGAAAAGAATTTATTTGAGCCAGATCATTCTCTTCGTATCCGCCAGGGTCTATAGTCCAATACATGACCGACCGACATTTCAGGCTACGGTTGCATTGCAACTATCACGGCGAACAGAACGAACCGGACGATCTCACGGTGGAAGTCTGGGCCAGCGAACAGTGGCAACCATTACAGCTGGATGTTTCCACGCCCGGGTTTCTGATGTTCGTCTACACCATGCTGACCTGTCAGCACATGTACCTGCGCGCCAATGCCGCCGAACGGAATCTCGTATTGGCGAACGCCGAAGGCGCGATACATGTTATCGCCAACAGTGAGTGGGAGCTATTGTCGATCGAAGTCGATTTCGACGTCACGCTACAATCAGGCGAACCATCAACGGACGACAAGGAGTATATCATCAGCCGCATGCTGGTCTGCCCGGTATCGAAAAATCTCAGGGAAGGGGTCGAGAAACGGACGAAAGTGAGGTTCTCGTAGTCCGGATCGCCGCATTCTCATGCGGTTGGCTGGATGCCTCTGTTCGGCCACTCTTCATTGATCGTAAACGATTTTCCCAGCACCCGGAAATGCTCGAACTCCTGCTTTTTCAACTTTAGGCGGATTTCTTCGAAAGATTTCACGACATCCTCGGAATAGAGGCGCTCACCGCAGTGGTTGCACACTTCCGCTTCCACTTTCAGGGTGACGGTATTCGCTCCGCCCCGGAGCAGTTTCTCCACGTTCTTTTTTGAAAGATCTCCCCCGCAAACCGGACACTTGTTGAGTGGCGTCATTTCTTACCCAGATGCGACCGCTCCGATGAATCCAAGTATAGCGCCAACCACCTTCACCGCTCTCAATCATCAAA
>DRPO01000659.1 GCA_011330835.1 Gammaproteobacteria bacterium
CCGAGCCGCGTCAGTACTGGGACGTTTCTTTCCAGGCCCATGGACCCACCGACGAACAGGCGGCGGGACGCGAGCTGATCGAACGGCTCGAGGAGGCGGTGCGGATCCGCATGATCGCCGAGGTGCCGCTCGGCGCCTTCCTGTCGGGTGGTGTCGATTCCAGCGCGGTGGTGGCGCTGATGGCGCGCGAGTCGCGGGATCCGGTGAACACCTGTTCCATCTCCTTCGGCGACCCCCGCTTCAACGAGGCGCGTTATGCCGCCCAGGTGGCGGAGCAGTATCACACCGCGCATCGCGTGGAGCAGGTGGACCCGGACGATTTCGATCTGGTGGACCGGCTCGCCGGCCTGTACGACGAGCCCTATGCGGACAGCTCGGCCCTGCCCACCTACCGGGTCTGCGAGCTGGCGCGCAAGGAGGTGATCGTGGTGCTCTCCGGCGACGGCGGTGACGAGAACCTGGCCGGTTACCGCCGTTACCGCTGGCACAGCTACGAGGAGCAGATGCGCTCCCTGATGCCGGAGGCCCTGCGCCGGCCGCTGTTCGGCTTTCTGGGGCGGGTCTATCCCAAGGCCGACTGGGCGCCCAAGGTGTTTCGCGCCAAGTCCACCTTCCAGGCGCTGGCGCGGGACAACCTGGAGGGCTATCTGCACAGCGTCTCCATCCTGTCGGACGAGATGCGGAGAAGCCTGTTCAGCGAGCGTCTGGCCTCCGATCTGCAAGGCTATGGTGCCATCGAGGTGTTCCGCCGCCATGCGGCGCGTGCCCCCACCGATCATCCCCTGTCGCTGGTGCAGTACCTGGACATCAAGACCTACCTGGTGGGCGACATCCTCACCAAGGTGGACCGCGCCAGCATGGCGCATGCCCTGGAGGTCCGGGTGCCCCTGCTGGATCACGAGCTGGTGGACTGGATCTCCGGCCTGCCGCCCGAACTGAAGCTGCGCGGGCGTGAGGGAAAATACCTGTTCAAGAAGGCGCTCGAGCCGCTGTTGCCGAATGACATCCTGTACCGTCCCAAGATGGGTTTCGCGGTGCCGCTGGCGAGCTGGTTCCGCGGCCCGCTGCGCGAGCGCCTGCGCCAGAGCGTCCTGGGCGAGCGGATGCTGGACTCGGGGCTGTTCCGGCGGTCCTATCTCGAGTGGCTGCTCGACCAGCACCAGTCGGGGATGCGCGATTTCAGTGCGCCGCTGTGGACCCTGATGATGTTCGGCGCCTTCCTGGCGCAGGAAGGCTGAATGCGGGGCGTCGGATGAAGATTCTGCACATTCTCGATCACTCCATACCGCTCCACAGCGGCTATACCTTCCGCACCCGATCCATTCTGGAACAGCAACGGGCGCGCGGCTGGGAGACCTTCCACCTCACCAGCCCCAAGCACAATCTGGCCGCCGGAGTGGATGGTGGCGAGGAGATGGTCGACGGCCTCACCTTCCACCGCAGCCGCACCCCGCATGGCCTGACCGCGCGGTTGCCGGTGCTCAATCAGTGGGCGGTGGTGCAGGCCACCCTGGCGCGTCTGCGCGAGCTGCTGCCGCAGATCCGTCCCGACGTGCTGCATGCCCATTCCCCTTCGCTGAACGGCGAGGCGGCGATCCGCGCCGCGCGCGAGTTCGACATTCCGGTGGTGTACGAGATCCGCGCCTTCTGGGAGGACGCGGCGGTGGATCATGGCACCAGCCGCGAGGGCGGACTGCGCTATCGGCTGACCCGGGCCCTCGAAACCGGGGTGGTGCGGCGTGCCGATGCGGTCACCACCATCTGCGAAGGGCTGCGCGGCGATCTGATCGCCCGCGGCGTGCCCGCGGACAAGATCACCGTGATTCCCAATGCGGTGGACATCGAGCGTTTTCCGCTGCTGGAGGGAAGGGACCCGGTGCTGGAGCGGGAGCTGGGGCTGAAGGGCAAGGCGGTGCTGGGCTTCATCGGATCCTTCTATGCCTACGAGGGACTGCCCCTGCTGGTGCGGGCGATGCCGGCCATACTGCGCGCCCAACCGGACGCACGGCTGCTGCTGGTGGGTGGCGGGCCGCAGGAGGCGGAGTTGCGCGCCCTGGTGGCCGAGCTGGGACTGGAGGGCAAGGTGATCTTCACAGGCCGCGTGCCCCACGACGAGGTGTCCGCCTACTACAGCCTGGTGGACGTGTTCGCCTATCCGCGCCTGTCGATGCGCCTCACCGACCTGGTGACGCCACTCAAGCCGCTGGAGGCCATGGCACAGGGCAGGCTGGTGCTGGCCTCCGACGTGGGCGGTCACCGCGAGCTGATCGACGACGGCCGCACCGGGGTGCTGTTCCCGGCAGGCTCGGTCGAAGGTCTGGCCTCGGCGGCGCTGGAGCTGCTGCAGGCACGCGATCGCTGGGAGGAGTTCCGCCAGGCCGGCCGCCGCTTCGTGGAGACGGAACGCAACTGGGCGGCCAGCGTGGCGCGCTATGCGCCGGTGTACGAATCGTTAACATCTTCGCGGTGACGCGCGCGAAGTTCGTCTGGGTGTTTGTAGGGGGGCGGTAGCCGAATGATAACGCACGTGGAATATCGGGGAGCCTGAAATTGTTCCGTGAGCTCGATGGTTGAATCTGGAGATCGAGGTATGAGATCCGGGTGCAGAAGGTTGAAGGCGTATCGTGCCGATATCGACGGAATGCGTGCCGTCGCCGTCATATCGGTGATCCTGTTCCATATCGACGAGAATATATTGCCAGGTGGGTTCGTTGGCGTCGACATTTTTTTTGTGATATCGGGCTACCTGATAACCATGCACATATTGTGCGACCTTGAACTAGACAAGTTTTCCTTGTTGGAATTCTACAGGCGTAGAGTCAGACGCATAGCGCCGATGATGTTGTTCATCGTTGCGGTCGTCATCACCGTGAGCCTGATGATCCAGCGCCCCGAGGATACCAGGCGGGTCGCCGCCACCAGTGTCGCATCGCTGCTCTCGTTGGCGAATGTCTATTTCTGGTTGTTCGAGGATGCGGGTTATTTTGCTCAAGCCAGTAATGCGAATCCATTGCTGCATCTTTGGTCTCTTGGTGTGGAGGAGCAGTTCTATATATTCTGGCCCTTGATCCTGATTTCTGCCTACAAGACGCTTGTTGGTAAACGCTTTTTGGTGGTTTTTCTCGCAGTTGCGTTGGTTTCATTTCTGTTAGGTCAATATCTGTATCCAAAGTCTCCGTCGTTTGTGTATTACATGCTTCCAACCCGCGCCGGGGAGTTGCTGGTTGGTGCAGTTGCCGCATATCTGGTGTTCAGGAATCCAGATGTCTTTGTACATCGGTTGGTGCTGCATACCTCCGCCGTATTGGGGATTGTGCTTGTCGTGTCCTCTCTGCTGCTCCTTTCCGAGGACGTCGTCTTTCCTGGACTGAATGCCATCTTGCCTGCCACGGGCGCAGCTTTGCTCATATTGTCAGGGCATTACGGGAACGGTGGAATCAAACGGATATTGACCATTCGTCCGTTGGTGTTCATCGGGCTGATATCCTATTCCGCATATCTATGGCACTGGCCTCTATTGGTGTTCGCTCGGTATGCTGGAATAGATATTGGGCTTGTGGAGGGGGGGGTGGCACTTGTCGTCACAATGCTCTTGTCGGCGATTTCATACTATCTCATTGAGAACCCCGCCAGGAGATATAAAGGCGATGCATGGCAAGTCATAGCATACCAATATGCGATTCCTGCGGGAGGGCTTGTTGCGATCAGTGCCGTCATCATAGTGACAGGTGGATACTTCTTGCACAGAAACGCAGATGAATACAGGAGCATCAGCAGCAAGGCGCTTCCCGCATATGAGTATGATTATGTGTGTCAACGATGGGAGATCAGTGATGAGGAAATAAAGGATAGATCCTGTGTAGTGGGAGGTGTGGAAGGCGGTGGAAACCCGTCCGTCCTTCTATGGGGTGATTCGCAGGCAGCGCATTATATTGGTGTTCTTGGTGCATTCGCGGAGCGCGCAGGGTTTGCGTTCAGGAATCTGGCACATGCGAGTTGTCCTCCCTTGTTGTCGGATCCGGGAGATTTCGTGCCGCCCAAGAGGGTGGAGAAATGCCGAAAGTCGTTGATGAGGGTGGCAAAGGCGCTTGCCGAGTATGACGTGGTGATTATTTCGTCTGCATGGTTATCCTATGACTCCAGATCGAACAAATTCCTGGATGTATTCTTCGATACGGTCGACGATCTGGTCGACGAAGGAAAATTCGTTGTGTTGCTTGGGGCGGTTCCCCACTTTACGGGGTACGACAGGATCTGTAATGAGAAAGCGATTGGGATTCCGTACCTGGAATGTGACAGGTTGGATAAGGTGGCGCTCTCAGAGCGGGTTGTTCGAATCAATTCCAGACTGAAAGGTTTTGCGTCGAAAAATCTTCGGGTGGAATACTTCGACCTTGTGGATTATTTGTGCAACGATGGGTCGTGCTCTGGATACAATGAGAACGGCGACCCGCTCTATTTCGATTCCATGCATCTGTCAATGCCAGGATCTTGGAGCATTGGCAGAGATATCGTGGATGAGTTGTCGGATGTTCCTTACCCGTTCACACGTTCTGAATTCAAGTAACCGATGCAGAGGGTTTAGCAGGCCGTTGAAAAAGTCCCAGAATTCCGCAAGATC
>DRPO01000660.1 GCA_011330835.1 Gammaproteobacteria bacterium
CGGCCAGGACGCGCTGATGCTCACCGTCATTATCGCCGCGCCCCTGCTGGGCACGGCGCTGGCGCTGGGCCTGGTGATTGGCATGTTCCAGGCCGCCACCCAGATCAACGAAATGACCTTGAGTTTTATTCCCAAGTTGCTGGGCCTGGTATTCGTGCTGTTTTTGGCCGGGCACTGGATCCTCGGCAAGCTGATCGCCTATTCGGAAAACCTGATCCGGGAAATTCCGGGGCTGATCGGTTAACGCCGGTCGGGATGGATGGCTTCCAATGCAGCCGCTGACGCTCACCACCGCCGAACTCACCGGATGGGTCGGCCAGTTTTTCTGGCCGTTCACGCGGGTCATGGCGATGCTGGCGATTACGCCGGTGATCGGCGGAAAGAATATCCCGGTTCCGGTCAAGATCCTGCTTGGGTTGCTGTTGACCATCGCGGTGCTGCCGGTCAACCAGGCGACGCCGTCGGTAACGCCGTGGTCGGCGGCGGGCGTTTATGTCGTCGCGCAGCAGATTCTGATCGGGCTGTCGATGGGGTTTATTCTGTTGCTGGTCTTTACCGCCGTGAACCTGGCCGGGCATTCCATCGCCACGGCGATGGGGCTGGGATTTTCTTTGACGGTCGATCCGGATCAAGGCGTACATGTCCCCATTATCAGCCAGTTCCTGTCGATTCTGGCGAGCCTGCTGTTTCTCAGCCTCAATGGTCATCTGGCGCTGATCGCCACGCTGGCCAGCAGTTTTGAACGGCTGCCGGTCGCGTCGACCGGGATCACGGGCCAGGGGTTGTGGGACATTATTCTGTGGGCGGCCATCATGTTTTCCGGCGCGCTGTCGATCGCCTTGCCGGCCATTGTCGCCATTCTGATTTCGAACCTGGTGATGGGCGTGATGACGCGTTCTTCGCCGCAGTTGAATATTTTTTCGATCGGTTTTCCGATGACCATGCTGGTCGGATTCGTGGCGTTGTTGCTGACCTTGCCCAATATGCTGCCGGTTTTTCAACGGCTGATGGATTTGTCGTTCACGCGCATGATGGCGTTGACGCCCTGACCGGAGCGGAATGATGGCGGAAGAAAGCTCATCCCAGGACAAGACGGAAAAACCGACGCCAAAACGGTTGGCCGACGCGCGCAAGGAAGGGCAGATCGCCCGCTCGCGCGAAGTCAATACGATGGTCTCGCTGTTTTTTGGATCGATGGGGTTCGTATTGCTCGGCGATTTCATGGTGACCCGGCTGACCGAGCTGTTCAAGCGCGATTTTTCGCTGGGCAAACAATGGCTGTTCGATCCCGCCCGAATGCTCGAAGCGATTTCGATGAACACGGTCGAGGCGCTGGCCCTATTGGCCCCGTTTCTGCTGCTGATGTTTGTTTCCGTTTTTATCGGGCCGCTCTTCATCGGCGGCTGGAGCTTCAGCGCCAAGGCGTTGGCCCCGAAGTTCAGCAAGATGAACCCCATCACCGGCATCAAGCGCGTGTTTGGGCCGAACGGGTTGGTGGAGCTGGTCAAGGCGTTGGTGAAATTCGTTCTTCTGGGCGTCGTCGCGGCGCTGGTTTTATATCTCTATCGCGAACAACTGGTGGGTCTCGGCGTGGAGCCGGTTGGCCAGGGGCTGCTGCATGGCGCGACGATTTTTTTCGTCGAGTTTTTCGCGCTGACCGCCGCGCTGGTGCTGATTGCCGGATTCGATGCGCCTTACCAGATCTGGAATCATCGCAAGAAGCTCAAGATGACCAAGCAGGAGCTGCGCGAGGAAACCAAGCAGACCGAGGGCAATCCCGAGGTCAAGGGCCGGATCAAGGCGTTGCAGCGTGAAATCGCCCAGCGGCGGATGCTGGACGCGGTGCCCGAGGCCAATGTGGTGATCGTCAACCCGACCCACTTTTCGGTTGCGCTGAAATACGAGGAAGGCAAGGAGCGCGCGCCCCGGGTGGTCGCGCGCGGCGTCGACCAGCTGGCGCTGAAAATTCGGGAAATCGCCAGGGCGCACGAGGTGCCGGTTTTTTCCGCGCCGCCGCTGGCGCGGGCGCTGTACTATTCTTCCGAGGTGGATCAGCCGGTGCCGGAAGGGCTCTATGTGGCGGTGGCGCGGGTGCTCGCCTGGGTCTTTCAGCTCAGGACGAGCGTCGGCTATGTCGCGCCGCCCGAGGATCTGGAGATTCCCGAGGAATTTCTCAAGCTCGACCGCAAGAATACCCGCTTTGAACGGTAACCCGTCATGGAACTGACAATGAACGCCAACGGACTGGAAAAGACACTCAGGGAGATGCTGAAAAAGGGGCTGGCCGCGCCGCTGCTGGTGATTGTCATGCTCGCCATGCTGACGGCGCCGCTGCCGCCGTTTATTCTCGATCTGCTGTTTACCTTCAATATCGCGCTGTCGCTGGTTGTCCTGCTGGCCTCGATCTACGCGCTGCGACCGCTGGATTTTTCCTCGTTTCCGACGATATTGCTGGCCGCCACCATTCTGCGGCTGGGCCTGAATGTCGCCTCGACCCGGGTCGTTCTGCTGGAAGGGCACACCGGCACGGCGGCGGCGGGCGCGGTCATCGAATCGTTCGGCGAGTTTGTCGCCGGCGGCAACTACGCGGTGGGCCTGGTGGTGTTTGCGATTCTGGTGATTATCAATTTCGTGGTCGTGACCAAGGGCGCGGGCCGGGTGTCCGAGGTGAGCGCGCGGTTTACCCTGGACGCCTTGCCGGGCAAGCAGATGGCCGTGGACGCGGACATGAACGCTGGCCTGCTGACCCAGGAGGAAGCCTCCGAACGGCGTCGCGAGATCGCCCGCGAAGCGGATTTTTACGGCGCCATGGATGGCTCCTCCAAGTTCGTTCGGGGCGATGCGGTGGCCGGCATTCTGATCCTGTTCATCAATATTATCGGCGGACTGGCGATCGGGGTCGGCCAGCATGGCATGGCGTTTTCCGATGCTGTTCATAATTATACCCTCCTGACCATCGGCGACGGCCTGGTGGCGCAACTACCCTCGTTGCTGCTGTCGACCGCGACCGCCGTCATCGTTACGCGGGTCTCGGGTTCCGAGGACATGGGGCAGCAGATTTCCCGCCAGATCTTCTCCGATCCGCGCGCCTTGATCGTCACCGGTGCGATCCTTGCGATCCTGGGCGTCATCCCCGGCATGCCGAATGTGGTTTTCCTGATGTTGGCCGGCGGTTGCGGCGTGGGCGCCTGGTGGATTGTCACGCACGCCGACGCCGGAGCGGATCAGATTGTCGAAACGCCAGTCGAACCCCCGACGGCGGACAAGGATCTGAGCTGGGACGATGTCA
>DRPO01000661.1 GCA_011330835.1 Gammaproteobacteria bacterium
ATTGTCGTCAAGGGACGCCTCGGAGATGTCCACTATTCCGACCAGTTGGCGGACAACACCCGTTTCATCGGATCGGTCGCATGGAAGCGTGAGGTTTCGGAAGTCTCGAAAGTGGGGCTGAATGTTTCTGGCTCGCTGGTGCGTTTTCAGCAGGAGTTTCAGGTTGATTACGATCTGGCGGCTGTCGTTGCGGGGTATGATCGGGAAACGCCCTGGGGATCGCTGGGGGTTCAGGGCGGCTATAATTTTTTCGATTTCGAGAACGGCGTCAGTGAAAATGAACCGGTGATTCAGGGGGCGCTCGTTGTGGGCGGCAAGGAGGGGAGCGCCAATGCATTGACCTTTTCGGCGTCCCAGAAATTTTCCGATCCCGCGCTAGACGTGTTCGACCCCATCTACACCCGCCTGTTTCAGGTGCAGGGGGTCGGTACGGTTGATACCAATGAACGCGCGGGCACGGGCGCGTCCCGAACCCGGCGGGGCGAACTCAGCTTCGAGCGGCGTGGGGATCGCTATGGACTCAAGCTGTTTGGCTATTACCAGAATCTCGACCGTCCGGTGGATATCCAGGAATCCCAAAAGGAAAAAGGCGGTGGTCTGAATCTCAACTATGTTCTGCGGGAACGCCTCAATGTCTGGGTCAGCTACTTCCGGTTCGAATCGGATTTTGTCAACAGGCGAACCGGGGATGAGGATGCCGCCAAGGGTGATGCCGACACCGGCGAACCCATCAATGTGAATGGCGAAACGGTTGCCGTGGGGTTAACCTGGCAAGTCAGGGATCGGATCTCGCTGTCGGCGGGGGCCAAATGGGAAACCAACGACAGCAATAGCGTGGAGCGACGCTTCGAGGACAATACCGTGTTTGTCAGTCTCCAGTATCAGGGCGAGACGCCAAAGTGAGAATCAGCCATGTACCTTGAGCACTTCAATCTCGAATCCGATCCGTTCAGGCTTTCTCCGGACGCCAAGTTTTTCTATCCAAGCCTGTCGCACTCCACGGCCAAGGAGTATATGGACTACGTGCTGTGGAGTCGGGATAGTTTCGTCGTTATCACGGGCGACATCGGGACCGGCAAGACGACGCTGATCCAGAAGATGCTCAATGACGCCGGTCCGAAGCTGACGGTCGCCAAGATTCACCAGACCCAGCTCGACGAGATCGAATTCATCCAGGCGCTGCTCGATCAGTTCGGCATCGACCCCTTTCATACCAGCTCAAAGGTTCAGTTGCTCAGCATGCTCAACGCCTTTCTGCAGAAGAAATACGAGGAAGGGGAAACGGTCGTCGTCATTATCGACGAAGCGCAGAATCTCAAGCCCCGCGTGCTGGAAGAGATCCGCCTGCTCTCCGGTTTCGACTCCAACCGCGAAAAGCTGCTCAATATCTTTCTGGTGGGTCAGCCGGAGCTGCGCGACACGCTGTTTTCACCGCAGATGGAGCAGTTGTTCCAGCGGATTCGCTTGCGCTTTCACCTGGAAGGATTGGGATTCGACGAGGTGCGCTCCTACATCCGTTACCGGTTGGCGATCGCTTCGGAGAAACGTTTCTATCCGCTGCCGGCCACCCGCAAGCTGGTCGAGTTCAGCGCGTCGGTGGCGCCTTTCGATCTGCCCACCGATCTGTTTCCCGACGAGTTGATGGGGACCATCCTGCGCTACACCGGCGGCATTCCCCGGTTGATCAACATGCTCTGCGATACGGCCTTGTTGACCGCCTACGCGCGCGACAAGCGCCAGGTCGACGCCGACGATCTCGACGCGGCGATCGAAGAACTGCAATGGATTCCCTACAACGAGCGGACGAGCTACCGGGATGGACAGAGCGGCGCCGTGGCCAAGTACAAGCTGTTCGTGCTGAAGGATGGCGTCAACATTTCCGTTGAAAACCTTGGCAAGGACAAGATTCTGGTCGGCAGAAGCCATGTCTGTGATATCAAGATCGATCACAAGTCCGTCAGCGGCAAGCATTTTCAGCTCGTCCTGGGGCAGAAAGGCTACATCGTTCAGGATCTGGACAGCACCAATGGCACATTCGTCAATGGCACGCCGATAAAACACTGGGAACTCAGTGATGGCGACGTGATCGAAATCGGACGTTATATCCTGAAATACAAGGAAAACGATCTCTCCGACCGGGACGATCGGGTTCGAAACCTCAAAGCCGCCCATCCTCCCAAGTCTTCGCTGCTCGACAAGATTAACAGCTGACGCGGCTTCGTTCGCTATTTTGTCAAGGGTCCGGAGGCGGGTGGTTTGTGGATCCCGGCGTTCGCCGGGATGACATCATCCCGGAGACTCCAAAGCCGTCAAGTCCCGAGAGTTCAAAGCGGTCAAGTCCCGAGACTCCAAAGCCGTCAATCCCCGAGACTAAGAAACCGTCATCCCGGCGAACGCCGGGATCCAGTTCAACGGAGCAAGCGCTCAGGCAAAACGATATTACGTCGCGCCCATAGACCGGCAAGGCTCAGTTTTGTAGAATCGCTCACAAATCATGACGGGATAGTTGCCTATCCCTTTTTACCCGTCGTAGATGAATTCTTGCGCTGACGACGCCCGGCTCGGGCGCGGCGGCGACGACAAGATTCATCCGCAACGGGCATCGCACTGCGCAATCAGGAGTTTGTGTTGACAACAACAGCGTTGCTGGCGCTCGAGGACGGTTCGGTCTTTTCCGGCCGGTCGATAGGCGCATCCGGCTCGACGGTTGGCGAGGTGGTCTTCAATACCGCCATGACGGGCTATCAGGAAATCCTGACGGATCCTTCCTACCGCAAGCAACTGGTGACGCTGACCTATCCGCATATCGGCAACACCGGCGTCAATGCCGAGGATGAGGAGTCGCTGTCGATCCACGCGGCGGGCCTGATCATTCGGGATCTGCCGGTGGCGTACAGCAACTGGCGCGCCTCGGAAAGCCTGCCCGATTACCTCAAGCGGCACGGTATTGTCGCGATCTCGGATATCGACACCCGTCGGTTGACGCGCATCCTGCGCGAGAAGGGGGCTCAGAACGGCTGCATCAGCGCTGGCGACAACCCGGATGCGCGGGCGGCCATCGACGCCGCCAGGGCGTTTCCGGGCCTCAAGGGGATGGATCTGGCGCGGGAAGTCACCGTCGCGGAGCCTTATGCCTGGAGCGAAGGCTGCTGGAAGGCCGGCGAAGGCTACGCGGCGCGCCGGCCCGAAGATCTGGACTATCATGTCGTCGCCGTCGATTTTGGCGTCAAGCGCAATATTCTGCGCATGCTGGTCGATCGGGGCTGCCGCCTCACCGTCGTGCCCGCCCAGACCCCGGCCAGCGAGATACGCGCGTTGTCGCCCGATGGGGTTTTCCTCTCCAACGGCCCCGGCGATCCGGAGCCCTGTCAGTACGCCATTGACGCGATCCGCGACATCGTTGATAGCGGCCTGCCCACCTTCGGCATCTGTCTTGGGCACCAGTTGTTGGCGCTGGCCAGCGGCGCGCGCACCGAAAAAATGAAATTCGGGCACCACGGCGCCAATCATCCGGTGCAGGACATCGAAACCGGGCGGGTGATGATCACCAGCCAGAATCATGGCTTCGCGGTCGCCGGCGACAGCTTGCCGGAGACGCTGAAAATGACCCATCGATCGCTGTTCGACCAGTCGGTTCAGGGCATCGCCCGCACCGACCGGCCCGCCTTCAGCTTTCAGGGGCACCCGGAGGCCAGCCCCGGCCCCCACGACGCGGCGCCCCTGTTCGACCATTTCATTGAACTGATCCAGGCCCACCGCGCGTAGACCGACATGCCAAAACGAACCGATATCCAAAGCATCCTGATCATCGGCGCTGGCCCCATCGTCATCGGTCAGGCTTGTGAATTCGACTATTCCGGCGCTCAGGCCTGCAAGGCGCTGCGGGAAGAGGGCTACCGCGTGGTTCTGGTCAATTCGAACCCGGCGACGATCATGACCGATCCGGAAACCGCCGACGCGGTGTATATCGAGCCGGTCACGCCCGCCGTGGTGGAAAAGATCATCGCCGCCGAACGCCCCGATGCGCTGCTGCCCACCATGGGCGGACAGACCGGCCTGAACTGCGCGCTGGCGCTGTACGAACAGGGCGTTCTCGAAAAATACGGCGTGGAGCTGATTGGCGCCAGCGCCGATGCGATCGACATGGCCGAGGATCGCGAGCGTTTTCGCGCCGCGATGGAAGAGATCGGCCTGGAGTCGGCGCGCGCCGCCATCGCCCATTCGCTGGAGGAGGCGCTGGCGCACCAGGAATCGCTCGGCTATCCCACCGTCATCCGTCCCTCGTTCACGCTCGGCGGCACCGGCGGCGGCATCGCCTACAACCGCGAGGAATTCATCGACATCGTCAGTCGGGGCCTCGACCTGTCGCCCACCACCGAGGTGCTGCTCGAAGAATCGCTGCTCGGCTGGAAAGAGTACGAGATGGAAGTGGTGCGCGACAACGCCGACAACTGCATCATCGTCTGCTCGATCGAGAACCTCGATCCGATGGGCATCCACACCGGCGATTCGATCACCGTGGCGCCGTCCCAGACGCTGACCGACAAGGAATACCAGATCCTCCGCGACGCCTCCATCGCCGTGCTGCGCAAGATCGGGGTCGATACCGGCGGCTCGAACGTCCAGTTCGCGCTGAATCCGGACAATGGCCGCCTGGTCATCATCGAAATGAACCCCCGCGTGTCGCGCTCCTCGGCGCTGGCCTCCAAGGCCACCGGCTTCCCGATCGCCAAGGTCGCCGCCAAGCTCGCGGTCGGCTTCACCCTCGACGAGCTGGACAACGACATCACCGGCGGCGTCACCCCGGCGTCGTTCGAGCCGTCGATCGACTATGTCGTCACCAAGATTCCGCGCTTCACCTTCGAGAAGTTTCCCCAGGCCGAGGCGCGCCTGAGCACCCAGATGAAATCCGTCGGCGAGGTCATGGCCATCGGTCGCACGTTCCAGGAATCGCTGCAAAAGGCCATGCGCGGCCTGGAGATCGATTCCGACGGCTTCGACCCGCAGCTTGATCTCAGGCAGGACTACGAACAGACCTTGCGGACGGAATTGCTCAAGGCCGGCCCCCGGCGGCTGTGGTACGTCGGCGATGCCTTCCGCGCGGGCAAGAGCATCGACGAGGTCTTCGCGCTGACCCGGATCGACCGCTGGTTTCTGGCCCAGATCGCCCAGCTCATCGAGACGGAGAACGAACTGGGCCAGAAATCGCTATCCAGCCTGGACGCCGACCGCATGAGGCGGCTCAAGCGCCAGGGGTTCTCGGACCGGCGGCTGGCGACGCTGCTGGGCGAGACCGAGAAGCGGGTGCGCAAACACCGCCACCGGCTCGGCGTGCGCCCGGTCTACAAGCGGGTGGACACTTGCGCCGCCGAGTTCGCCGCCAGCACGGCCTACATGTATTCCACCTACGAGGAGGAATGCGAGGCGAACCCCAGCGACCGGGAAAAGATCATGGTGCTGGGCGGCGGCCCGAACCGGATCGGGCAGGGCATCGAATTCGACTACTGCTGCGTGCACGCGGCGCTGGCCCTGCATGACGACGGCTACGAGACCATCATGGTCAACTGCAACCCCGAAACCGTCTCCACGGACTACGACACCTCCGACCGGCTCTATTTCGAGCCGCTGACGCTGGAGGACGTGCTCGAAATCGTCGAGGTGGAAAAGCCGAAAGGCGTGATCGTCCAGTACGGCGGCCAGACGCCGCTCAAGCTGGCGCGCGACCTGGAAGCGGCGGGCGCGCCGATCATCGGCACCTCGCCGGATTCCATCGACCTGGCGGAAGACCGCGAACGCTTCCAGCGCATGGTGCAGGATCTGGGTCTGTTGCAGCCCCCGAACCGGCTGGCGCGCTCCACCGAAGAGGCGGTCGAACAGGCCGCCGAAGTGGGTTATCCGCTGGTGGTGCGCCCTTCCTACGTGCTCGGCGGTCGAGCCATGGAGATCGTCCACGACGATTCCGAGCTGAAGCGCTACATGTCCGAGGCGGTCAGCGTCTCCAACGAGGCGCCGGTGCTGCTCGACCGGTTTCTCGATGACGCCATCGAGGTCGATGTGGACGCGGTCTGCGACGGCGAGCGCGTCTTCGTCGCCGGCATCATGCAGCATATCGAGCAGGCGGGGGTCCACTCCGGCGATTCCGCCTGTTCATTGCCGCCCTACGCGCTCGACGAATCGATCCAGGAACAGTTGCGCGACCAGGTGGCCCGGCTGGCCGGCGCGCTCAACGTGGTCGGCCTGATGAACACCCAGTTCGCCATCCAGGGCGACCGGATCTACCTGCTGGAAGTCAACCCCCGGGCCTCGCGCACGATCCCCTATGTGTCCAAGGCGATTGGCGCGCCAGTGGCCAAGGTCGCCGCCCGCTGCATGGTCGGGCAGACGCTGGCCGGACAGGGCATGCCAGAAAGGATCGAGCCCGGGTATTACTCCGTCAAGGAAGCGGTCTTTCCGTTCAACAAGTTCCAGAACGTCGATCCGGTGCTGGGGCCGGAAATGAAATCCACCGGCGAGGTGATGGGCGTCGGGCGCGGTTTCGCCGAAGCCTATCTGAAGTCCCAGCTCGCCGCCGGATCGGAGCTGCATCGCGGCGGCAAGGCGTTCATCAGCGTTCGCAAGGTCGACCGTCCGCTGGCTGTCGAGGCGGCGCGCCGGCTGGCGGATCTGGGGTTCGCCATCACCGCCACCCGGGGAACCGCCAGCGCCCTGAGCGAGGCCGGCATCGACTGCGAGATCGTCAACAAGGTCACCCAGGGACGGCCGCATATCGTCGATCTGATCATCAGCGGCGAGATCGACCTGATCGTCAACACCACCGAAGGCAAGCAATCGCTGGCCGATTCCTATACGATTCGGCGCGAGGCGCTGAACAACCGCGTCGCCTACGTCACCACCATGGCGGCGGCGCTGGCGACCTGCGACGCGCTGAGCTATGAAGACGACATCGATGTGTACCGTTTGCAGACGTTGCATGAGGAAATGACAGAATGCACAAAGAACCACTGACCGTTGAAGGCGCCGACAGGCTCAAGCAGGAACTCCAGCAACTCAAGACCGTGGATCGCCCCAGGGTGATCGCCGCGATCGCCGAGGCCCGCGAGCATGGCGACCTCAAGGAAAACGCCGAATATCACGCCGCGCGCGAGCAGCAGGGGTTCATCGAGGGGCGCATCAAGGACATCGAAGCCAAGCTGGGCAACGCCCAGATCATCGACGTCACCAAAATGCAGAACAATGGCAAGGTAATTTTCGGCGCCACCGTGGAGCTGATGGCGATCGACGACGAGTCCAGCGTCACCTACAAGATCGTGGGGCTCGACGAGGCCGACATCGAACATGGCAAGATCTCGTATTCCTCGCCGATCGCGCGCGCGATGATCGGCAAGGAAGAGGGCGACATCGCCGAGGTCAAGGCGCCGGGCGGCGTGGTCGAATACGAAATCGTCGAGGTGCGCTACGAATAACCGCGAGCGCCATTTTTCGGTCGGAACCTGTCCCGGCGCGTCCTGCTCAGGCGTTCTGAAAATCGATCCGGGGCCGGTCCCGGTTGCGCTTGAACAGCAGCGCCATGCCGCCAACCCGGCTCACGGTCTCCGCGCCCGTCGCCTCGCGCAGCGACTCGATCAGCCGGGCGCGTTCATCGCGATCATCCACCCTGACCCTGATCTTGATCAGCTCATGGGCGACCAGCGCTTCGCGCGTTGCATCGATGAGGCTATCCTTGAGGCCCTGCTCGGCAATCATGATCACGGGCCGCAACCCGTGTCCGAGTTTTCTCAGGTATTTCTTCTGCTTGGGATTCAGCGACATGATCGAGGATTCGGGCAAAAAGGCGCTGTAGTGTAATGGCAAAAAGCAAAAGCAGCCACCGCTGGCTCGATGAGCACGAAAACGACGAGTATGTCCAGCGGGCGAGAGCCGAGGGTTGGCGAGGCCGCGCCGTCTACAAGCTCAGCGAACTCGACCAGCGTTACAAGCTGATCCGTCCCGGCATGTCGGTGGTCGATCTGGGCGCCGCGCCGGGAAGCTGGAGCGAATACGTCGCCCGCATCCTCGACGGTCGCGGTTCGGTGCTGGCCACCGACATCCTGCCGATGGACGCGATCGCGGGCGTGACGTTCATTCAGGGGGATTTCCGGGAACAGGCCGTACTCGATGCGTTGCTGGAAGCCCTGGGTCAGGATCGCGCGGACCTTGTAATCTCCGACATGGCCCCAAACATGAGTGGTATGTCCAGCGTGGATATCCCCGCCGCGATGTACCTCGCGGAGCTGGCGGCGGATATGGCGGCCCGAACGCTCAAGCCCGGCGGCGGCTTCCTGGTGAAGCTGTTTCAGGGCGAAGGCTTCGATGAACTGGTCGGCGGACTGCGGCGAGACTATCAAACTGTGATCGTGCGCAAACCAAAGGCCTCGCGCCCACGCAGCCGCGAAGTGTATGCATTGGCTAGAGGACGCAAACTGTAGTATGTTGCCTTTAACTTTAATTATATTCCGAGGAATGATCCATTGAATGATCTGGTCAAGAATCTCCTGCTCTGGGTGGTGATTGCCATCGTCCTGATGTCCGTGTTTCAGGGCTTCAACCAGCCGGCGACGATGACATCGGCGCTGTCCTATTCGCAGTTCATCAATGAGGTGAAAAACTCCCGGATCAAGACGGTGCATATCGATGGCCGCAAGGTGCAGGGCATCACCGTCACCGGCGAGAAGTTCACTACCTATACCCCCAACGACCCGCAGTTGATCAACGACCTGCTGGCGCACAATGTCGAGGTGCAGGCCAGCCCTCCGCAGCAACGCTCGCTGCTGCTGGATATTCTCATCAGC
>DRPO01000662.1 GCA_011330835.1 Gammaproteobacteria bacterium
CGAAACGGACGATTCTTGAATTCGTGAGAGGGCTGATGCAAGCGCCTTCCTCCTTTACGCGCCATCAGACCGACAATCGTGGAAAACGTTCACAGTATACCTCTCGCGCCACGCATCTTTTCGACGATAGCCGCGTTGCAAAAACTTGACGTAGCGCCACTATGCCTGCGTTTCTACGCCTTGCTCTCGACGAAAACCTACACGCCCTGAACGGGATATTGGCCGCGAGGGGCATAGCGCCGCACTACGGATAAAACGGGGGTATCTGGATGGACAGGCGCTACGAAACGGAAGAAGCGGCCCGACCGCCAAACCCTCTGAGCCTCTCCCACAAGACCAGCCACAAGAACTTGGGCGCCGAAACGAAATTTCGGCGCCACATTCGACGAGGTTCGCGCAACAGGCGATACAACCACTCCAGGCCATTGTTGTGCATCCAGCCCGGAGCCCGGGGGTGGGTTTCCGCGTAGAAATCGAAAACAGCGCCTATGGAGCCAATGACCGCGGCGTTGAGTCGTGAACGATTGGCGTGAACCCATTTCTCCTGTTTGGGAGCGGTCATGCCGACCCACAGAACGTCAGGATCAAAATCATTGATGGCGTCAATGACGGCCTGCCTCTGATCCGGAGACCACTCTCCGAACGGTGGCGAATGAACGCCTATCTTGAGATTTGGAAATTCCTTCGCGGCTCTTCTCTGAATGCGATCCAGAACGCCTGGGGTCGACCCCATGAAAAAGACCCGTCCGCCGCCTCGGGCCTCCAGCGCGCTCATTACCGAATGGAAATAGTCGGCGCCGGTAATCCTGGGTTCGACAGGCGCGCCAACCAGACGACCGGTCAGAACAACGCCGATCCCGTCGGCGACAACCTGCTCGGATTGATTCAGCGCATCCCGGAACTCGATATCCCGCACGGCTTCCACCAGGGAATGAGGGTTGGCGCAGGCAAATGCGATCTGTTCCCTTTTCCCGCCTATCGCCTGCATGGCGTGATCAGTCAGAGTGTCCAGGGATGTGGTCCCTATCTTGACGCCCAGCAAGGTCGTATCTATCGAATTCATATCGTCGTAATTATTATAGTTTCTCCGACATCCAGACACCCGACGACGCACTGAGCCCTCGCGAGGCTGACATCAGGTTCCCGATAATCGATTGCCCAAGATTTTGAGAGCACATCCATTGATCAATTCGAGTTTCCTTTCTCGTCTCTCACCCTAAATTTCCCTAATCAAACACCTTCCCCCGTGACCACATGCGACCACATTTAGTCATGCGGAATCACTTGGAGGAGAGCTAACCTTTGATGCTAAACAGCGCTATTAGATCCAAAACCCCGCCATAAAATCGAGACTCAGATCACAAATTCACAACATTATACGTACAGCGTCCGCAAGTTCAAAAGGAACCCGCTGCGTCGCTAAAACAAACGATGGCAAAGCCTCATTCAGCGGGAGACTCGCCGATCAGCCGCTTGGCAAGGGCTGGGCCATTCCCCGCGCGACGCGCCTTGATCCGTCAAGGTTGGCTCTGAATGAGGCTTTGCCATCGTTTGTCTAGGTAAGTATTGGCTTCTGTCCTGGCGCTCCATCCTTCAAGGTAATAACCAGATGCAACCGGCCAGGAAGTATACATCGGAAACGCGGATTGAAACGGTAACAAGACGCCCTATCCGTTAATCCGCGACCTCATTACTCCCGACTATCGGTTTTTTAGACAAACTTAACACTTTTCAAATACTTGATCTATTCCGGCAACGTTCGGCGACGTAGAATACACCTCTCG
>DRPO01000663.1 GCA_011330835.1 Gammaproteobacteria bacterium
GGCAGGCGAATCACGATTTCCGCGCCGCCGGAGGGGGCGTTCGCGGCGCTGACCGCGCCGCCTTGCTCCTCGACGATCTTGGCGACGATGGCCAGCCCCAGCCCGGTGCCCTTGGGCTTGCTGGTGACATAGGGCTCGAACAACCGCTCCAGCAGTTCGCTGGATATGCCTTCGCCGGTATCGCGAATGCGCAGTTCGATGAAACGCCCCTGGCTGGATTTGATATGGGCGGTGGAGATGACGATCTCGCCATGATCGTCGCCGATGGCGTCCAGCGCGTTGCGGATCAGATTGTGCAGCACCTGGCGCATCCGCGCGGGGTCGGCGTAGAGCGTCGGCAGATCGGGGTCGAGCCGGGTGACGATGCGGGCGTTGCCGCGAATGCCGGAGTACAGTTCGACCACGTCGCGAACCAGTTGTCCGAGATCCATGCGTTCCTGGCTGGATGGCGGCGTGCTGGCGTAGTCGCGAAAGGCGTTGACCATGCCCTTCATGGCGTCGACCTGGCGGATGATGGTTTGCGTCGAGCGCTCCAGCACCTGTTGGTCATCCGGCGGCAGCTTGTCTTTCAACTTGTGCGCCAGCCGCTCGGCGGAGAGCTGGATCGGCGTCAGCGGGTTCTTGATCTCGTGGGCGAGCCGGCGCGCGACCTCGGACCAGGCCGCGTCGCGCTGGGCCTTGATGATGTCGGTGACATCGTCGATGACGATTACCTGGCCCGAGGCCTCGTCGCCGCTGGCTGGCAACGGGATTCCGTGACAGATCAGTATCTTCAGCCCAAACTCGCCGAACAGCCGAACCTCCTTGCTCCACTCTTCGCCGGGTTTGGACAGCGCTTCCGAAAGCTGGTCGAGAAACGCGCCCAGCATGGGATTGTCTCCCGCCGCGTCGGCCAGCGGTTCGCCGATGGATTCTTCCAGCGGACGCTTGGTTTCCAGCAGATGATCGGCCGCGCCATTGGCGGTGCGCAGCCGCAATTGTCCGTCCAGCGTCAGCACGCCCGAGGAGAGATGGCCAAGCACGGCCTGCAGGTAGCTGCGCTGGCCTTCCAGCATCGCCTGGCTGACCGCCGCCGCGTCCCGCGCCTGGCGAATCCGCAAGGTCATGTCGTTAAAAGAGCGCACCAAAAAGCCCAGCTCGTCGCGCCGCACTTCCGGCAGGCGTCCCTGGTAATCGCCCTTGGCCACCGCCCGGGTCGCCGTAGCCAGTTCGTAGATTGGCTCCAGCAGCCGGCCCGCCATGAACAACGCCGCCCACAGCGCGAACAGCGTACTCAGCAGCAGCACCAGCGACAGGGTCAGGCGGATGCTCTGCTTGAGCGGACGCCGCAGATATTCGTGAGACTTGTAATCGGCGTAGGCGCTCTGCACCGCGTCCGCCAGCGTCCCGAGGCGCTCCGGCACGGAGAAGACGGCGGCCAGCAGGCGCTGTTCGGCGTGCGGCGTCGTCCGGGGAACCTTGCCGACCACGCGAATGTAGAGCTTCCCTCCTCCGCCCGGCTCCAATCCCACGTAGCTGCCAGCGCTGGCGAGCTGAACCAGCATGGGTTGCGTCGGAAATCGAGGCACGACCAGCCTGTTCTCCGCGCTGGCGACCGCGATGATGCGATTGTTGGCGCCCAGCAGGCTCAGCTCGCGGGCCCCAATGCGCTGGCGCGCCTCGTTCAGCGCCAGCCCCGCCGTCAGTTCCGGCTGCGTCGCCATGGCGTTCGCCACATCCTCGACCTTGCGCCGTGCGACCTCTTTCTGGATGTCCAGCGAATGCTGGCTCAGCGTCAGAGCGTCGCTGAGCGCCTGCTCGATATTGACGTTGAACCAGCGGTCGATCCCGCTGGTGAGGAAGCGCACCGAAAACCCCCACACCAGCAGCACCGGGATCAACGAGGCGAAGACGAACATCAGCACCAGCCGCCAGGTCAGCCGCGCCCCCTCCGCCCGCGTGACCAGATCGCGGAAAATGCCGGCGAAGCGGTAGATGATGGCGATCGCCAGCACCGCCATCAGCGCCACGTTCGACAGCAGCAGCCAGATGTAGAGATCGCCGAAACGCTCCGATTTCTGCGCCGCGTAACCCATCAGGTAAAGCGAATAGACGATCAGCAGGAACAGGCCGATCAGCAGGAGGCCGGAGAGCCAGGGGTGCTTGATGCGATTGCTGACCACGTCAGGCGGCGCTCGGCTGGACTACTGGATGCGCCATCGCAGCCAGTCGCTGGCGGCGCGCCATTCGCGCTTGTAGTACGCCTTGACTTTCAGCGCCAGAGGCAGCGAGCCGCGCACCAGCGAGACGCGGATGTAGCCGACATAGTGGCCGTCGGGGTCGAGCCGCTTGGCGTCGATGGTGGGCACCGCCGCCGAGTTGTTGAGGTATTCGATGGCCGCCCTGAGGCTGTGAAAGTTTTTTTGCACCTCGGTGTTGAGGTCGGTCACCAGATATTGCCGGGTGAGCGGGTGAAAGCTGACCGAATAGCGCTGCTCCAGGCGCGCGACATCCTCGTCGAGCCAGTAGCGATGGGGTTGCTCGACGGCGATTTCCACCGCCAGAATCAGCGTCACCCCGTTTTCCAGCGCGGTTTTCATGGCCCGCGAAAAGCGCAGGTCGAAATGCGCATGGACATGATAGACGCCATCCTGAAGCTCGCTGTTCACCGACTTGACCTGGAACAGCCCCGCCCAGACCGGCGACGCGACCAGCAACAACAGCAGGCAGGCGAGCCGCGCGATGCGGGGATGGATACTGCTCGCGTTCAGGAATACCCCGTTCAGGCCGCGCATCTTTTCGCCGATAGCTGTGTTGTAAAAACTCGCCATAGTCCCACTATGCCTGCGTTTTTACGCCTTGCTCTCGACGAAAATCCGCACACCCTGAACGGGGTATTCCTGAACGCGAGCAGTTGAGCTTGGATGAAACCTTGGTCATTGTTTTTGCAACAGGGCGAAATAGAACCCGTCCATATCAAGATCGCCGGGGCGAATCTGCCAGCCGACCGACCGGGCGACGCCGGCGTCGAGCGCCAGAGGCGGCGCACTGGCGTCGGGCGTTTCGGCGAGAAACGACTCGATCCGCGCCTCGTTCTCCGCCGCCAGCACCGAGCAGGTCGCGTACAGCAGGCGTCCGCCCGGTTTCAGCAGCGGCCAGAGCGCCTTCAGCAAGGCCGCCTGGGTCGCCGCCGTCCGCTCGATATCCTCGGGCCGACGATGCCGCTTGATGTCCGGATGGCGACGGATCACCCCGGTGGCGCTGCACGGCGCGTCCAGCAGGATGCGGTCGTAATGCTTTCCATCCCACCAGGCGTCCGGTCGGGCCGCGTCGGCCTGGATCAGCCGGCAGTCGCAGGCGCAGCGATCCAGCGTCTCGCGCAGCGCGGCGATGCGCCGCTCGCTGATCTCCAGCGCGGTCAGCCGCAGCCGTCGTTCGCCCGCTTCCCACAGGTGCGTCGTCTTGCCGCCCGGAGCGGCGCAGGCGTCCAGCACTCGCTCCCCCGGTCGCGGCGCGAGCAGCGTCGCGGCCATCTGCGCGGCGGCGTCCTGCACCGACGTCAGCCCTTCGGCGAAACCGGGCAGCGCCGACACCGGCGCGGGCGTTGTCAGGACAATAGCAGATTTTACGCAGGCGTGAGCGTCGGCGGGGAGCCCTTGCTGGCGCAGGCGGGCCAGGCAATCGTCGCGAGAACCGCGCGACAGGTCGACGCGCAGCGTCATCGGCGCCGGTCGGGCGCTGGCGGCGGCGATGGCTTGCCAGTCGTCGGGCCAGTCCCGCCGAATCGCGTCGAGCAGCCAGCCGGGCAACAGCGCCGCCGCGGACGGCTGGCGTCGCGCTCGTTCGAGCAAAGCCTCTTTTTCACGCAGAAAGCGTCGCAGGCAACCGTTGACCAGGGCCCCGCTCCAGGAACGCTGTCGCCGCGCCAGCCGCACCGCGCTGTCCACCACGGCGTAGTCCGGCGACACCTGGTCGAGCAATTCGAACAGCGCGATGAACAGCAGGTTGTCGATGATCCGGTCCTTGCGCTTGAGGGGTTTGCGCAGCAGTTCGCCCATCACCGCCTCCAGCAGCTCGAACTGTCGCAACGCGCCGTAAACCAGCGCCTGGGCGGTGGCCTGCTGCTCGGGGGGCACTTCCGCCAGCAGCGGCGGGAGTTCGCGATCCAGCGAGCCGCCATCGCGAATTCGCCCCAGCGCCTTCGCCGCTGCCAGTCGTGGCTGCATCAGGCTCCCAGCGTAACGCCCAATAGCGAGCGGCTGTTGAGAAAGTCGGCGGCGCTTACCGGCTTGCGGCCGGGAAGCTGGAGCGTTTTCAGCCACAACGTCCCGTCGCCGGTCTGCACCTCGATGCCGTACTGGCGGTCTTCGGTCAGCACCTGGCCGGGAGTCACATCAGGGCCGGAAGAATCCTCGCCCACGGTTGCTTCCCAGAGGCGCAGCACGCCGAGCGGCGAGGCGGTCTGGGCGACCGGCCAGGCGTTGAAGGCGCGGATCTGGCGGTCGATCTCGATGGCGGGCCGGGACCAGTCGATCAGGGCTTCCCGCTTGTCGAGCTTGCGGGCGTAGGTGGCGAGCGATTCATCCTGCGGCGTGGCGACAAGCGCGCCCTGTTCGAGTCGCGCCAGCGCGTCCATCAGCAACGTCGCGCCTTGCGCGGCCAGCCGGTCGTGCAGTCGGCTGGCGGTGTCGTCGGGAAGGATCGGTTGCTCGGCGCTCAGCAGCATGTCGCCGGTATCCAGACCCTCGGCCATTTGCATGATGGTGACGCCGGTGACGTTGTCGCCGGCGAGAATCGCGCGCTGAATTGGCGCGGCGCCTCGCCAGCGCGGCAGCAGCGAGGCGTGGATATTGATGCAGCCCCGCGCGGGACTGTCGAGCACCGCTCGGGGCAGAATCAGGCCATAGGCGGCGACGATCATCAGATCGGCGTTCAGCGCCGCCAGCGCCTGTTGTTCACCGGCGTCGCGCAGCGTTTCAGGCTGGCGCACCGGCAGGTCGGCGGACATCGCCAGTTGCTTGACCGGGCTGGCGCGCAGCTTCTTGCCGCGTCCGGCGGGCCGATCGGGTTGGGTGTAGACGGCGAGCAGCTCATGCGGGCTGTCGATCAGCGCTTGCAGCGCGGGAACGGCGAAATCCGGGGTGCCCGCGTAGATGATTTTCATGACCTGAACGGGCTAGACCGTGACGCCGGCGCGGGGCGAGGGGGCGATGCCGAGGCGCGCTTCCTTTTCCAGTTTCTTGCGGATGCGGTTGCGCTTGAGCGGCGAGAGATAATCGACAAACAGCTTGCCGTCGAGATGATCGAGTTCGTGCTGGACGCAGACCGCCAGCAGACCGCCGGTTTCCAGGGTCCGCTCCTCGCCGTCGCGATCCAGATAGCGGGCGCGAATGAACTCGGCGCGGCGCACCGTCTCGTATTGACCGGGCACCGACAGGCAGCCCTCGTCCATCTCTTCCTCCCCTTCCCGGTGGGTGATTTCCGGGTTGATCAGGATCAGCGGCTGGTTCTTGTCCTCGGAAATGTCGATGACGAC
>DRPO01000664.1 GCA_011330835.1 Gammaproteobacteria bacterium
ACGTAGCGGATATGCACGCGGGTCTTGGTATGGATGCCGCCGTGGGTCAGCGCCTCGTTGAGCGATTTGTAGGATTCGGTGAGATCCACGTATTTGCCCACCATCGCCACGGTCACCTCGTCCTTGGGAAACTCCATGGCGTGAATCACGGATTTCCAGTCGCTCAAGTCCGCGCGCGGCAGGTTGAGGCCGAATTTCTGGGCGATGATCTTGTCCACGCCCTGCGAATGCAGCCACAGCGGGATCTTGTAAATGTTGTCCATGTCGATGGCCGAGACGACAGCCTTTTCCTCGACATTGGTGAACAGCGCGATCTTGCGTCGCTCGGCTTCCGGCAAGGGCTCCACGCTGCGACAAAACAGCAGATCCGGCTGGATGCCGATCGACCGCAGCTCCTTGACCGAGTGCTGGGTCGGCTTGGTCTTCAGCTCGCCCGAAACCGCGATATAGGGCACCAGCGTCAGATGCAGAAACAGCGCCCGTTCACGACCCAGCTCGACGCCCATCTGGCGGATCGCCTCCATGAACGGCAGCGACTCGATATCGCCCACCGTGCCGCCGATCTCCACCATCGCCAGGTCCGCGCCATCGGCGCCGACCACCACGCGCTCCTTGATCTGATCGGTGATATGCGGAATCACCTGCACCGTGCCGCCCAGATAATCGCCGCGACGCTCCTTGCGGATGACTTCCTCGTAGATCTGCCCGGTGGTGAAATTGTTCTTGCGCCCCGTCTTGCAATGCACGAAGCGCTCGTAATGACCCAGATCGAGATCGGTTTCCGCGCCATCCTCGGTGACGAAAACCTCGCCATGCTGGAACGGGCTCATGGTGCCCGGATCGACATTGATATAGGGATCGAGCTTCATCATCGTGACCTTGAGGCCACGCGCTTCGAGAATCGCGCCCAGGGAGGCGGCGGCGATGCCCTTGCCAAGAGAGGAAACCACACCGACGGTAACGAAAATATAACGTGTCATGAGGTGGGGAAGGCGTGTTGACGCGAAAACTACAGCGCCTGCTGAGAAACCACCGGGGAATCACGCCCGACAGCCGCTGCGGGACGCGCGAACTATAGCAAAGGCGGCCTGGGAGAACAATCGAGCCCCAACCCGCGGACAACCCCAGAAGTCCTTTCAGATCATAAGGATAGAGCTGAAAACAACGGCCTCAAAGGTTTTCTTTTCCCGCCCGCGCCCACGCATCGACGGTTTTCAGTAGAATAGGCGCTTCTATCAACCTCCGGGTTTGCCCCCATGAAAATTACTCAGGACGCTCTGGTGGAGTTCACCTACACCATCACCGACGACGACAACAACGTGATTGAACAGGTGGATTTGCCGGTGAACTACATCCATGGACACGATAGCGGCATGCATGAAAAGATCGAGAAGGCGATGGAAAACCGTCGCGCCGGCGATCTCGTCAAGGTCTCGCTGGATCCCGACGAGGGCTTTGGCCCGCGCGACCCCGCCCTGATCTTCGAAGACGATATCGCCAATGTCCCCGAAGAGGTCCGGCGCATCGGCGCCGTCGCGGAATTTCACAACGATCGCGGCGACACCAGGACCTTCCGCGTCACCCGAATCGAGGAAGGCAGGATCACCATGGACGGCAACCATCCACTGGCCGGCAAGGCCATCACCTTCACGCTGAAAATCCTCCAGGTGCGCCCCGCGACCAAGGCCGAACTCTCTGGCCAGGCTCCGACCGGACAAGCCGCCGTTCCCGTGGACAACAAGCCGCCAACGCTGAACTAAAACGGGATCACCCGCACCGATTGACCCGGGTCACAAACCCGCGCATTCGAAAGTCGATCAATCCGCTTTCGATACCGCTCGTTCCCGACGGTCTCCATCGCCCCTCGGGCGCATGAAATACTTGCGCCGATATCGACAATAACACCGAGGGGCTGACATGGCTGTTAACATCAAGATCAGGGGAATCGCCGAAGGACACTCGCTCGAATCCGTCATCGAACAGGTTGCGATCCATTACAAGCGCGACACCGACGAGTTCAAGAAAGGCTTGCGCGACGCTATCGCCGCGCCCGAACTGGCCAAGCCGCTGATGCAGGACCTCGACGACGAGGAAGCGGACCGCGCCTGCGAGCTGCTGGCGGGCTTTGGCCTGCTCTGTGAAAAGGAGGAAACCTTCTCGCTGGAACTCGCGGAAATCGAGAAGATGCAACGCTGCCCCGCCTGCGGCCACGAGCAAAAGGCGGCCGAGGACGGCAACGATATCTGTGAAAGCTGCGGCGTCGTCGCTTCCAAGTACAACAACTCGGCGCGCCAGAAAATCCTTGAGGAAGAGAAACATCGCCTGGCGCTGAAACAGCGTCACGCCACCGTCCAGGCGGAAAAGGAACAGGCTGAACGGGAAGAGGAAGCCATTCGCGAAGAGATCCAGGCCCAACTCGGCGTCAAGCGAAAAAGCATCGGGCGCAAACCCCTGATCGGCATTGGCGCGGTCGTCAGTCTCGCCGCCATCGCCACCATTTCCCAACTCGACGCCATCAAGGCCATGCATAACCCCCAAAAGCCGGTCGAGACCGCCCAGGCCAGCGCTCCCGAGCAAGCCAGGCCGCGCCGGATCAGCATGGCGAAGCTGCAAGCCGCCGCCAGCCTGGCTGCTCAAAAAGCAGCGGAACAACGCCCCCAGCTTCAGGGAGACGCCCGCCGCCTGGATGAAATCCAGACGTTACTGGAGATTCCCGCCGCCAACCCTGAAACCGCGCAAACCGGGAAAACCGCGACTGCCAACGCCGCGCTTCCACCCCTTTCCGAATCGGCCTCCTATGAACACTTTAGCCAGGCGTTCGACGAAGCCGAAAAGATTCGCGACCCCAAACAAAAAGCGGTCGCGCTGGATCTGATCGTCGACAGGGCGCTGAATCAGAAACACTCGGCCAGGACACTGACGCTTTTCGAGAAGAAATTCCGGGGATTCGGCGTCGGCAAGACGCCCGCGCTGGGCGACAAGATCGTCACCGCCTGGCTGGAAAGCGGCGATTCCGCCCACGCCTTCAAAACCGCGTCGGAGATGCGAAACCCCTTTCAGCGCGCTGAAGCCATACGCAGGGTGTTTCTCTGGGAAATCGAACACAACAGCGCGCCGGACTTCAAGACGTCACGGAAATTGCTGGACGAGGCGGTAGGGAAAATCCGCTCCCCTTATGAAAAAGCCAAGGTGCTGAGCACCATTTCCCGGCTCTACCAGATCGAGGGTGACAGCAAACAGTCGGAACGCTATCTGGAAAAGGCCTTCGGCCAATCCGACCTCGCGTTACAAATCGACCACAAGATCGATGCGCTCAACCGGATCGCGGTCGACCGAATCGCCGTGGACGACTCCGAACTCGGCCTGCAGATTTTCGACAACATCACCGAACTCGCCAGCGGCTTGAGCAAATATAACCCCGCCAAATCGCGATCGTTCGCCATCATCGCCCGGGGACAAGCGCAATCAGGCAACTATATCGACGCCAAGAAAAGCATCCTGGAAATCCAGGACGACGAGATTCGCGCGGATATTCTCGGCCAGGTGGCGGAAATGGCCATCCGCGACAACAAGCCGGATATCGCATCCGTGTTCCTGGAAATGCGCAACGAAAACGTATTGGTGGGAGGGCTTTGACGGCGGCCTGACCCTGGTCGGGGCTAAAAGCCCCGGCTGCTGCCCATGCCGTTTATGTCTCTTGCGACCAAGAATACCCCACCCACGCTTGCGGAG
>DRPO01000665.1 GCA_011330835.1 Gammaproteobacteria bacterium
CGCCACGGCGACCTGCTGGCGGGCGAGCCGGTGCTGTCGCCATTGTCCGAATGTCTGGCCTACCAGTGGCCGGTACAGCACATCAGCCCGGAATTCCGGCCCGACGAGCCGCTGGACCAGCCCCGGTTCATCATCGTTTCACGGCCTTATGACGACGACGAGGTCAGCTTTCTGGAGGTCAACGCGGTGACCGCGCGGCTGTTCGAACTGCTGCGCGAAGGCAAGGGACGCACCGGCCTGGAATGCCTGCGCCAGATCGCCGATGAATTGCAACATCCCAATCCGGATGTGGTGATCGATGGCGGTCGTCAGATCCTGCTCAAGCTGCATCACGCCCGCATCGTGCTGGGCGTGCGCGCGAAGGCCGCCTGAAAGGCGCCTGGAGACAAGCCACAAGCCCAACGAGCGTCCGATGTCGTTGCCGGCAGGCGCTAACCAGCAGAGCCCTGTCCCAGCAGCAATTCCAGCAGCGCGTTCTGCGCGTACAGCCGGTTGCCGGCCTCTTCCCAGACGACGCTTTGCGGGCCTTCGAGCACCTCGGCGGCCACTTCTTCGCCGCGATGCGCCGGCAGGCAGTGCATGAACAGCGCATCAGGGCTGGCCTGTTGCATCAGCGCCGGGGTTACCTGGTAACGGGCGAAAGCCTTTTCGCGTATTTTCTGTTCCTCTTCCTGGCCCATGCTGGCCCAGACATCGGTGACGACCAAATCGGCGTTTTCGGCGGCGGCCATCGGGTCGCGGATGATTTCCGCCCGGTCGCCCGCGTTGGCGAGGATATCGGCGTCGGGGTCGTAGCCTTCGGGGCAGGCGATGCGCAGCTTGTAGCCGAACTGGATGGCCGCGTTGATATAGGAGTGGCACATGTTGTTGCCATCGCCGATCCAGGCCACGGTCTTGCCCCGGATCTCGCCCCGGTTTTCGGTCCAGGTCATCATGTCGGCGAGCAGCTGGCAGGGGTGGAAGCGGTCGGTCAGCCCGTTGATGACGGGCACCCGCGAGTTCTCGGCGAATTTTTCCAGCGTGGCGTCGGAGAAGGTGCGAATCATGATGCCATCGACCATGCGCGACAGCACCCGCGCGGTGTCCTCGATGGGCTCGCCGCGCCCGAGCTGGGTGTCGCGCGGCGAGAGAAACAGGGCCGCCCCGCCGAGTTGCGCCATGCCGGCTTCGAACGAGACCCGGGTGCGGGTGGAGGACTTGTCGAAGATCATCGCCAGCGTCTTGCCTTTCAGCGGCGTCGGCTGGTTGCCGGCCTGGCGCAGCGCCTTCATCTCGATGGCCCGCTGGATCAGTTGGTGTAACCGCGCCGGATCGAGATCCAGCAGCGTCAGAAAATGTTGTACGCTCATGGCTTATCCCTGAAGAAATCCTTTTATCAGTCGGGCGACGCCGGCGACGATCCTGTCGGCCTGTTCGCGGGTGATGATCAATGGCGGCAGCAGCCGCACGACGTTGCCGGCGGTGACATTGATCAGCAGCTTCTCCTGTTGCAGCGCGGCGGAGACCAGCTCGGCGCAGGGGCGATCCAGCTCGACGCCGATCATCAGCCCCCGACCGCGAATGTCCCGCACGCCCGCGACATCCCGGAGCGCCGTTTGCAGCCCGTTCAGCATCGCCTTGCCGCGAGCCTCCGCCTGCTCGACCAGGTTGCCGGATTCGATAATGTCGATCACGGTCGCCGCGACCCGGCTGCCCAGCGGGTTGCCGCCGAAGGTCGAGCCGTGGCTGCCGGGGCCGAACAAGTCTCTGGCCTTGACGCCGACCAGGCAGGCGCCAATCGGAAAACCGTTGCCCAGCCCCTTGGCGAGGTTCATCACGTCGGGTTTCAGATCGTGGCGCTGAAAGGCGAACCACTGGCCGGTGCGGCCCATGCCGGTTTGCACCTCGTCGAGCATCATCAGCCAGTCGTGTCGGTCGCACAGGGAGCGGATCGCGGGCAGATATCCCTCGTCGGGAATATTGACGCCGCCTTCGCCCTGGATCGGCTCCACCAGAACCGCCGCGATATCGCCATGTTCAGCGGCGGCGGCCTCGATGGCGCCGGGATCGTTGAAGGGAACGCGGATAAATCCCTCGATCAGCGGCTCGAAGCCCTGCTGAACCTTCTTGTTGCCCGTCGCCGACAGCGTCGCCAGCGTTCTGCCATGGAAGGAATTCTCGCAAACGACGATCTTCGGCGCGGCGAAACCCCGGGCGTGGCCATGCAATCTCGCCAGCTTGATCGCGGCCTCGTTGGCTTCCGCGCCGGAGTTGCAGAAGAATACACGCTCCATGCCCGCGATGGCGGTGAGCTTGTCCGCCAGCGCCTCCTGCTCGTCGATATGATAGAGGTTGGAGACGTGCGTCAACTTCCTCGCCTGCGCCGCGATCGCCTCGCTCAGCGCGGGGTGGGCGTGCCCCAGCCCGCAGACCGCGATGCCGCTCAGCGCATCCAGATAATCCGTCCCGTCTTTGTCCCATAACCACGCTCCCGCGCCGTGAGTAAAGCTCACCGGCAGCGGCGCGTAGGTTCGCATCAATGAATTTGTCATGCTCTGAAAAACAAAAAAGCGGCAGAAAAAACTGCCGCGATCAAAAGAG
>DRPO01000666.1 GCA_011330835.1 Gammaproteobacteria bacterium
CTGGCGCCCCCCTGGTATTCGAAATCAAGCAACCCGAGCCGGTAACCGACGCCCTGGCCTGGCTTAAAGTCGATGGCGTGAGCAGCATTCCGTACGAATACAAGGGCGACCCACCGCAACCGCGCTATGCCGACAACCAGCGCATCTCCATACCCTAACGATGGAACACGAATCCCAACAAGACCCCAACGAAGCCTACCTGTCGACCGCGCTGACTTGGTTAAGGCTCAAACTCGCCAGCCTCGCCCCACCGGTTGAGACGCCGCCACCGCCCGCCCCCGAGGAAGACTGCGAGCGCTCCTGGTTTTCCTTTGGCCGACGCTGCGAACGGGAGGAAGATGCGCCCAACCCAGAACCCGAGCCCACCGGCGACCCGCTCGCCAAAGCCGAAGAAGCCATGCTCACGGCGGAAAAAAGCGACCCGCCGCCAGCCATGGCCGTCCTCGCGGAACGGCTCCAGCTCTCCCGTTTCGAGCAACGCCTGCTACTGCTCTGCGCCGCGCCGGAACTAGACACCCGCATCCCTGGCCTCTGCGCCGAAGCACAGAGCGATCCACACAAGGGCTACCCCACCTTCGCGCTGGCATTTGCCCTTTTTCCGGACGACGCAAGCTGGGATGCGCTTTCGCCCGAACGCCCCCTGCGCTACTGGCGGTTACTGGAGATCAACCAACCCGGCGCAACCCCCCTCACCAGCAGCGCCCTGCGCGCCGATGAGCGCATCGTCAACTACCTCAAGGGCCTGAACGAACTCGACGACCGCCTGAGCGCCCTATTTACCCCGTTGGCCGCCCCCATGGAACTGCCGCCCTCGCAACTTGCCTCGGCGCGCCAGCTCGCCCAACAGCTCGACTGGCTGGCCATGCACCGGCATCGCGGCGCCATCCAGCTGCTCGGCATCGACAACACGAGCAAACAGCATGTCGCGCAAGCCGCCCTGCAACACTCAAAGACCCCCTATTTCCGGCAAGTCCAGCCGCTTCGACTCCGCGATGAACTGTTGCCCATCGCCACGGGCGAACTCGAAACCTTTCTGCGCCTGTGGGATCGGGAAAGCCTGTTATTGCCCATCCTCCTCTATATCGAATTGACAGACAGCGGCGGCAATCAGGCCGAGCACATCTCCGCGCTCAACCGCCTGCTGGAACGCACACACGGCCTGGTCCTGCTCGACACCCGAGACAGTCGCCCCGAACTGGGGGCGGAAGTGTTCACACTGGAAGTGGGCAAACCCACCCCGGCGGAACAACAACAAGCCTGGCTCGCCCATCTCGGCGAGGATAGCGCCGACATTGCCGCAAGGCTGGCAGGCCAATTCAACTTCACCCTCCCAGTCATTGCCGAAATCGCCCACCAGTTTGCCGAAACGCCGCCCCAGAGCAATCCCGAACAGGCCCTGCGCAAAGCCTGCCTCAACCGCACCCGGCAGGGGCTGGAAAAACGGGCCCAACGCATCGATGTCAAAGCCGACTGGGATCAAATCGTACTGCCAGAAGAAACCCTCGGCCTGCTAAAAGCCATCGAAGCCCAAGTCGGCCAGCGCCATCGCGTCTACGACGAATGGGGCTTTCGCGACCGCATGAACCGAGGACTCGGCATCAGCGCCCTTTTCGCCGGGGAAAGCGGCACCGGCAAAACCATGGCGGCGGAAGTCATCGCCAACGCACTCGGCATCGACCTCTACCGAATCGACCTCTCGGCAGTCGTCAGCAAATACATCGGCGAAACCGAAAAAAACCTGCGCAAAGTCTTCGACGCAGCGGAGAACGGCGGTGCCATCCTGTTTTTCGACGAAGCCGACGCCCTGTTCGGCAAACGCAGCGAAGTCAAAGACAGCCACGACCGCTACGCCAACATCGAAATCAACTACCTGCTGCAGCGCATGGAAGCCTTCAGCGGACTGGCCATACTCGCCACCAACCTGAAAAACGCCCTCGACCCCGCATTTACCCGGCGACTGCGCTTCGTCATCGACTTCGCCTTCCCCGGCGTCGCCGAACGCCAACGCATCTGGGAAAAAGCCTTCCCATCCAGCATACCGAAAGGAGAACTGGACTATCCGCGCCTCGCCCGATTCAGCCTCTCCGGCGGCAGCATCCACAACATCGCCCTCAACGCCGCCTTCCTCGCCGCACAGGAAAATAACGCCGACCAGCGCAAGGTGAGCATGAAGCATGTGCTAACCGCCGCCAAAGCCGAGTTCCGCAAGCTCGACATGCCAATCAACGCACGGGACTTTCGCCTGCCCGAAAATGAAGAAACCCGAAAATTCACCGTTGTATGAACCCGCCGAGCATGAACATCAACCTCCACATCGAAAAACTGCTGCTTGACGGGATCGACCTGCCACGGCGTCATCGGCCCCGTTTGCAAGCTTCCGTCGAGGCCGAACTGAAGAGACTGTTGGCTGATAGTGGTCGGCTAGATACCTGGACGCCAAGGCTTCAACTGCGCGCGGGAGATCTACAACTTGGCGAGACACGCGACCCGGATCAGTTGGGGGTGCAGATAGCCGAATCAGTCTATGGGGCCATGAGCAAATGACTCGGC